>CAWUMN010000142.1:0-4067 GCA_963923595.1 uncultured bacterium | reverse complement strand
TGCCAGCGGTCTTCGGTCTCGTCTACCGCGCGCTTCCGATGGCCTACACCGCTCCACTGCTCGGCGAGAATCTGATTTTGTTTCACCTCGGCTGCCACATGTTTGGTTTCGGCATTTTCTTCGCTCATGCGCTGCATCCCGAGACGGTCCAATCCGGCATAGGCATGATTTTTCTGGGCTGCGGCGTGTTGGCTTTTCTTATCAATGTCGGGGCTGCTTTGCAAAAACGCGGACTCACCGAGCCCTCGAGCGCATTCCTCGCTGCATCGCTTTTGTGGCTTGCGGTCTCCAGCCTGATCGCCTTGCCGCTTTCCTCGGAATCCACTTTCGCCGCCTTGAAGGACACTCAATGGTCAGCCGCCACGCTTGAGCTTTGCCTGCTCGGATTTGTCATGAACGCGATCCTCGGCATGGCCCTCCGCCTTACCTCGCTTCGCCTGGCCAACGATCCTCCGCAGACCAATTCCTCGTGGTTCGCGCTCTATGTCACTAACGGCGGACTTGCCTGGCTGTTTGGGGCAATCACCTACGGACCCGCTGGATATGTCATGATATGTCTCGGCTTTTATCTGGCAGGGCTGCTGATTTTCAGCATGCGCCATGCGGCGATCACCCAAGAGCGGCAGGTGGAAGTTCTCGATTGGGACACCAAAATGCTCGTTAGCGCGATTTGGGTTCTTCCCGTGGTGACGATTTTGGCAGGTTGGTCGGCATGGGTCCGCATGGGCAACCCCGAGCAACAAACGTTCGGCCTGGATATCGTTACGGTGCTGACCGCGATCCTCGGCGTGGCCACTCCCGCGCTGGTGGCGTTGTTTTACCAATCCGAAGCGATCCTTCGGGGTTTCCATCCAGACGAGCCGACCGCGCACCTGCGCCTATCCTCCCAAATCCTCCTCGCTTCGTTCTTCAACTACGCCACAGGTGTCTGCCTCCTGCTTGGCGGGTCCGGCGTGGGTTCTGAAAAAATGACCTCGCTGGGGGCGATTTTCACCCTCGTCGGGGTTTTTGGGTTCACGGGGAATTTGGTTTTTCTCGGAAAAGAAAAAGCAGATTTCAGCCAAGCGGAGGTTTCGGCCTGAAGTTACGGGCCAGAATACAAAAAACCCCGCTCATCGACGAGCGGGGTTTTTTTGTAATTGGACGGGGGATGTTACTTGGCGGCTGGAATGGGAATGGTGTCCGGAGTGAGGGCTTTGGCGAGCGAGGCCAAGCCTTTGTATTTCTTTCCGGTTTTCTTCACCATGCCGCGCGAGACAAGGTTTTGAAGTTTCTCGTAGGCGCGGAGACGGAGCATTTCCTCCCCGCCGCTGGCCGCGTTCCGTGCCCGAAGGCGCTCGTGGACTTGGTCGAACAATTGTTTGAACTCCAAAGAGGTCTTTTTTGTCAGAACAGCCACCAACTCTTCAGTCACCAAATCGGGACCGCGTCTAGAGAAAGCACTTTTTCTTTGCATAAGCATGGAGTGTTATAGTTAGCCTCTTTGTCTATCTCTGTCCAGCCCTTATTTTTGCCCCCAACCTGATGGGGGTCGGGAGGCGTGCCGCATTTGTCGAGGGAAGTTGAATTGACAGGATGTGTCGTAGAGACAAAATCCCACCCGCTTAACGGCATTTTTTTCGCATGGCCACCATCAAGATCGATCCCACTCTGCATCAAGCCAAGAAACCCGAATGGATCAAGGTGCGCCTACCCTCGAATCCCGTCTTTTTTTCCACCAAGGGGCTGATTTCCGACCTGCGGCTGCACACGGTTTGCGAGAGTGCGCAGTGCCCGAACCGCTGGGAGTGCTGGAGCGGCGGCACAGCGACCTTCATGATCGCCGGCGATCGATGCACCCGTGCCTGCGGATTTTGCGCGGTGGATACGGCGAAACCGTTACCGCTTGAGGTCGATGAACCCCAGCGCGTAGCTGAGGGGGTCAAGCGGCTTGGCTTGAAGCATGTCGTCGTCACCGCCGTGGCCCGTGACGACCTCGCCGACGGCGGGGCTGACCATTTCGGCCGGACGATCGAGGCGATTCGCGCGCTCGACCCGAAGATTGTAATCGAGGTTTTGGTTCCCGACTTCAACGGCAAGGATGAACCGCTTCAGCGGGTGCTCGAGGCCGGGCCGGATGTTTTCAACCACAACCTTGAAACGGTTGAGCGCCTCACGCCGCTTGTCCGCTCCCGCGCGAAATACCGCCTGTCGCTCGATTTTCTCAAGCGCGCCGGCGAACTCCGCCCCGACATCATGACGAAGAGCGGGCTGATGCTTGGCCTCGGCGAAACGGAGATCGAACTCTTTCAAGCGATGGACGACCTGCGCGAGTCGGGTGTGAAGGTTCTCACGCTGGGCCAATACCTGCGCCCCACGCCGAACCACCTGCCGGTCGTGGAATACATCAACCCTGAGACCTTCGAACTTTACGGCACTATCGCGCGCAAGAAGGGCTTCGAGTTTGTCGCCAGCGGACCGCTGGTGCGCAGTTCCTACCACGCGGCGGATTTCAACCCGGTTCAGCGTTGACCTGGAAAGTCCTCGCCGCTGGCAAGCCTGCGCTGGATTTCGCGCGTCTTGGCATCGAGGAATACAGCCGTCGGCTTGGAGGTTGCTCGAAATTTGAAATTCATTTCGTCAAAACCGGTCCCCGGCTCTCGGAGCGGATGGGCGAATTGGCGAAGGGCTGTTTTCGGATATTTCTGGATGAGCGCGGCAGGCAGTTTTCGAGTCGGGCCTTCGCCTCGGAAATTCAAACCCTGCAGAATCGCGGTATTTCACGGTGCGCGGTGATGGTAGGCGCGTCGGATGGCTGGGACGAGGACGCGCGCGGGCGGGCGGATTTGCTGTGGTCGCTCGGTCCTCAAACCCTCCAGCACGAACTCGCCCTGCTGGTCGCACTCGAGCAACTCTACCGCGCCGAATCGATCCTCGCCGGGTCGCCCTACCATCGCGATTGAGGATGCCTGCGAAAATAACCCGCGAGTTTTTCCAGCGAGATCCGGTCTCCTGTGCGCGCGACATGATCGGGTGCGAATTGGTGTGGAATGGAATCGGCGGCGTGATCGTCGAGACCGAGGCGTATTCGGTGGTGAATGACGAGGCGTGCCACACTTTCAGCCGTCCCTCCTCGCGCGGGTTCGTGGCCGACCAACCGCCCGGCGCGGCGTATGTGTATTTGAACTACGGCATGCATTGGCTGCTGAATTTTCTAGTGAAGGGCGGCAAGGAGGACGGCTTCGTGCTGATCCGCGCTCTCGAACCCACGGGAGGCATCGAGGAAATGCAACGGCGCCGAGGGATGCAGGATTTGAAAAACCTATGCTCCGGCCCCGGCAAGCTCACCTGCGCTCTGGGCATCGATGGGAAATGTCACGGGCTGGATATTTTCGCCTCGCGAGGTGCGAAGCTGCTGGCTCCCGTCGGGATGCGGGAGGTTTTGGCTGGGCCTCGGATCGGGATTTCCCGCTCGGCCGAGTTGCCTTGGCGATTCGTCTTGGCCGAAAGCCGGTTCCTAAGCGCGCCGATGAAAAAGCGCTGAGCGTCACCCGGCCTTGAGAGCCATGCCGCTGGCGACCTCCAATTCCTTGCCGCGCGCGATGAATTGCGCGAGACCGGAAAATTCCAGCGCCGTCGAGACGGCGGGGGAAGGGTTCAGTAGCAAGACGCGGCCGCCATGAGCCGAGGCGGTTTTGATGGCTTGGAGTAGCATTCTGACGCCGAGCGAAACGACCATGTCCGTCGCGGAGAGATCGAGCAACAACTGCGGTCGATAGCCCTCGCAGAGTTTCAGCACATTCTGCTCCACGGCCTGCGTGCCTCGGAGGTCGAGGTTTCCGGCGAGTTGCAGGATTTTGACCCCGCCTTCGAGTTCGCGTGCCTCGAACCGCGCGCCTTCGGTATGGGACGAAAGATTGATAAGATGGCACTCGCCGCCGTGCTGTTCTTGAAGTGAAAGGATTTTTGAAAAAACCCGAATTCCGTCGGCGTTCATATGGCGGAGTGCCGTGATGTCTAGAACCAGATGCGCGGGCTCGGATTGGAAGACGGGCTGGAGTTCTTCGATCAAATGGGTCGTTCCACCA
>CAWUMN010000141.1:0-4083 GCA_963923595.1 uncultured bacterium | reverse complement strand
CTTCACCTTCCTCCGTGCGGTTGGTGCTTCCGATGTGGCTCGGGCGTGGACGAGTCAGTTTGGGGACAGCGTCACCTACACTTACCCCGGCTACGAAAAGGACCGCGACAGCTTCATCGGAATGTTCGGTGCGCTCCAGCAAGGCGGCGTGCAAATGGTGCAGTTCGTCGGAACCGACACGCTCGTCTACGACCAAGGCACGCTGAAAGGCACGATCGCCGGGCGCGATTTTCAAAAGGCATTTCTCACCCTTTGGTTCGGCTCAAACCCGGTCGCCCCCTATCTGAAATCCTCGCTCTTGGGAAACTGAAGACAGTGCATTGATCAGTCGGCGGTGGTCTACGGCCTTTCATACCAATACCCGCAGCGGTCGCGGCGACCGAGATTGCCGGGCCAGGCGCAGACGGCCATTTGCCAGAGGGTTTGGCGCACGGTGAACTGCTGCACTTTGCGGGCGGAGGAGGGAACGGGATTTTCCAGAACGCGGAATCGCAGGCCGTGGTTTTTGCCCCAGCGCTTGAGGGCCCGGGCGAATCCGATTTCCTCGCCCGCGTAGACGCGCTCATCGAATCCGCCGGTTTCGGACCACGCCTCGCGCATGGAGAAAAAATACGACCCGGCGGCGAGGCGGAAGGTTCTCGCCACCCAGTTCCAAGTGGCGATCGCGCGGCGGGCACTCCAATACAAAACCTCGCCTTCCAACTCCACTTGCGCCCCTCCGCCGCAAAATTCTCCCGTGTCGAACGCCTCGATTGTTCCACGCAGGACTTCCGGCGGCAGCGTCGCGTCGGCATCCAGCCAAACCAGGCGCGACCCGGTCGAGGCTTCCGCAGCGGCGTTGCGCGCGCGGGCGATCTGGCGGTGAGGTTCGTGGATGACACGCGCTCCCGCAGCAGTGGCGATTTCCGCCGTGCGATCGGTCGAATCATTGTCACAGACCACAATCTCGTAGCAATCGAGGCCACAGCGCGTGGCGGATTTGTGAACCGAGGAAATGGCGCGGCCCACCAACGCTTGCTCGTTGTAGGCCGGAATCAAAAAACTTGTCTGCACGCCATCTGGCACGGGACAAGCCTGACAGGCCAAGGCCTCAACGCAAAGCCGGTGCGAGGTTTTTTCCTCTTCCGGCTCTGTTACCGGATCATCGGCACGCCGTCGCGCAGGAGCTGCTCGACGAAGCCGGTGTGGTATTTGCCCTCGCGGAAGGATGAATTCTGCATGATCGCCTGCTGGAACGGGATCGTCGTCTTGATGCCGGTGATCATGTATTCGTTCAGCGCGCGGGACATTCGGCCGATGCAGGCCGAGCGGCTCGATGCGGTGGCAATGACTTTGGCGATCATCGAATCGTAGTTCGGCGGGATCGGGTAGCCGGCGTAGGCGTGGGAATCGATGCGAACGCCGCGGCCGCCGGGGGCGTAGTAGAGTTCGATGTTGCCGGGGCAGGGCATGAAATTTTTCTCGGGATCCTCGGCGTTGATGCGGCACTCCATGGCGTGACCTCGTGGGCGGGCCTCCAGCACATGCTTGCTGAGATGCTCGCCGGCGGCGACTTGAATTTGCTGCTTCACGAGATCGCATCCGTAGACCTCCTCGGTGATCGGGTGTTCCACCTGGATGCGGGTGTTCATTTCCATGAAGTAGAAATTCCCGTCGTCATCCACGAGGTATTCGATCGTGCCGGCATTTGTGTAGCCGACGCTTTCGCAAAGTTTGATCGAGGCGTCGCCCATGCGCTTGCGGAGATCCTCCGTCATGAGCGGCGAGGGGCACTCCTCGACGATCTTCTGGTTGCGGCGCTGGAGCGAGCAGTCGCGCTCGCCGAGATGGACGACCCGTCCGTGCTCGTCGCCGAAGACCTGAAATTCGATGTGGTGCGGATTAACGATGAACTTCTCGATGTAGACCGCGCCGTTGCCAAAGGCCTTGTCGGCTTCCATGCGGGCGGCGTGATAGCCCTGCACGAGGCTCGAGTCATTGTGCGCGATGCGCATGCCGCGACCGCCGCCGCCGGCGACCGCCTTGATCATCACGGGGAAACCGATTTTCCGGGCGATCTTCAGCGCCTCGTCCTCGGAGTCGACGGTGCCGTCGCTGCCGGGGGAAATGGGAACGCCGGCCTTGCGAGCGCTGTCGCGGGCGGAATTTTTGTCGCCCATCAACCGGATCGCGTTCGGCGTGGGGCCGATGAATTTCACATTGCAGCTCGCGCAGACCTCGGCGAAATGGGCGTTTTCGGCGAGAAAGCCATAACCAGGATGGATCGCGTCCACATCGGCGATCTCGGCCGCGCTGATGATGCGGTCGATTTTCAGATAGCTCTCAGGGCTGGGCGCAGGGCCGATGCAAATCGCCTCGTCGGCGAGTTGGACATGCAAGCTGTGGAGATCGGGCTCGGAATAGATGGCGACCGATTGAACGCCGAGTTCTTTGCAGGCCCGGATGATACGCAGTGCGATCTCGCCCCGGTTGGCGATCAGGATTTTTTTGAACATGGCGGAAGGCCGTGGGGGATTATTTCAAACGGAACATCGCCTGGCCGAATTGGACAGGCTTGCCGTTCTCGGCGCAAATTTCGGTGACCGTTCCTGCGACCTCGGCCTTGACCTCGTTCATCACCTTCATGGCTTCGATGATGCAAACAACGGTTTCGGGGGTGATCTCTTGTCCAACCGAAACGAATGGAGGGGCGTCCGGCGATGGCGAGGAGTAGAAAGTGCCAACCATGGGGGATTTGATTTCGATACCGCCCGAGGCTGCTGGAGCCGCAGAGGGTGCCGGAGCTGATACAACGGAGGCGGCAGCAGGCAAAGCCACCGGTTCGCTGTAGGCCACCATGGGCTGGGTGGTGACGACCGAGTGGGAGACCGTGGCCTCCGAGGTTTTGAGAGTGATCTTGAATCCCTCCCGTTCCATTTTGAAGACGGCGACGCCGTTCTTCTTCATGAGGTCGATGAGTGAGCGAATTTCTTTGATGTCCACGGTAGGTATGGGTTTTTTGGGCGGGGCGAATCCTGTCATGTGCCGTCTCGCACGGTCAAGCCGGGTATTTCCCGAATCCACGATACACCACATTTGAAAACTCCCACACCTGTTACCAATATCGCCGCCTACCTCTTCGCCGAGTTGGCCGATCTCAAGCCGCTGCGTCAGCGATTGATCGATTTTTGCAGGGCGAGGAATCTAAAAGGCACGATCCTGCTGAGCACCGAGGGTGTGAATTTGTTCGTCGCGGGCGGCGCAGCGGAGGTTGAGGAGTTGGTCGCCGAACTCCGCGCCGTTCCGGGTCTAGGCGCGCTGGCGCCAAAATACAGCGAGAGTGCCGACCAGCCCTTCACCCGAATGCTGGTGCGGATCAAAAAAGAGATCATCGCCTTTGGAGTCGAAGGCATCCGTCCGGGCGTGCGCACCTCGCCGAAGCTCCCCGCCGCCACGCTCAAGCAATGGCTCGACGAGGGCCGCGACATCGCGCTGCTCGACACGCGCAACGACTACGAGGTGAAGCTCGGCACTTTCCGAGGCGCGATTCCGGCGGGGATCGACCATTTCCGGGATTTTCCCGATGCGGTGCAAAAGCTCCCCGAATCGATGAAAAGCCAACCGGTCGTGATGTTCTGCACCGGAGGCATCCGTTGCGAAAAAGCCGGACCCTACATGGAGTCGCAGGGCTTTCGTGAAATCTACCAACTCGACGGCGGCATCCTGAAATATTTCGAGGAGGTCGGCGGCGCGCATTACGACGGCGAGTGTTTCGTCTTCGACCAGCGAGTGGGCGTCGATCCCGCGCTGCGTGAAACTGGTTCCTCGCAATGCTACCGATGCCTCGCGCCGCTCACCGCCGAGGACCAGGCCGACGAGCGGTTTGTCGCCGGGGAAAGTTGTCCATTTTGTTTCAAGACCGGCGCCGAGAAAATGGCGGACCGCATCGCTGCGCTGGAGGCCGCGATTCGCAAGGCGGCCACGCCGCTGCCCGGCAGCACCCCTGCCGACAACTTCCGCCCCATCGCGATTCCCGCCGATTGCGACGGGAGGGAGATTTTGGAAAGCCTGTGTGCGCTTTTTCCCCATGCCGACCCCGCCGAA
>CAWUMN010000140.1:0-4115 GCA_963923595.1 uncultured bacterium | reverse complement strand
TCGAAAAACTTGAGCTGCTCGGGCTTCCACTCGTCCTTCGGCCAGTAGAGGAGGCGCGAGTTGACGAGGCAATCGGGGTTGTTTTTCCGGACGGTCTCGATGAACCGAGTGCCCTGCTCGGTTTTCATCCACGCAGGGGTGTCGAACCAGATGAGGTCGATCTTGTAATTTTTCATCAATTCCTCGACCTGCGGGAGGGATTTTTTGGTGATGTATTCCTCCATGGTTTTGTTATTCGCCGTGTAGTCGGCTGGGAGGTCGGGGTGGATTTGCCGGATCGCTTGGGGGCTGGGAAACGCGGCGCCCGGTTCGCTCCAATCGAACGCCTGCGAATAGTAGACGCCGAATTTCAAGCCCTCGCGGTGGCAGGCTTCGCTGAGTTCCTTGATGATGTCGCGCTTGAATGGCGTGGCATCGACAACATTGTAGTCCGTGACGCCTGACTTGAAGAGCGCGAGGCCGTCATGGTGCTTCGAGGTGATGACGACATAGCGGAAGCCGAGCGCCTTGAAAGTGCGGGCCCATTCGTCGGCATTGAAATCCTTCGGGTCGAACTTCGCGAC
Source organism: uncultured bacterium (assembly GCA_963923595.1). Taxonomy (GTDB): domain Bacteria; phylum Verrucomicrobiota; class Verrucomicrobiia; order Chthoniobacterales; family Terrimicrobiaceae; genus UBA967. The sequence goes on along the minus strand of CAWUMN010000140.1, from coordinate 3,552 downwards.
GACCTCTTCGCGGTATTCCTTCAAAGGAATCCGATAGGTCATCATCGCCCACTCAGCGTAGGGTGGCCCCTCGGAGTTCCCCTTGTATTGGCCTGCGAGTTGGGAATACGCGCCGAAGTGGATGAAGACGCCATATTTCGCATCGCGGAACCATTTGTTGAGCCGCGCCTCGGACTCTGGCGGATGCCGGAGGTCGGCGGCGAAGCGTTTGGTGAAGGAATCCGCAGAGGCTTGCTCGGGATTGTCCGGCCTTGGCTCCGACTCGGCGAGTGCTGTGTGGCAGATCAGAGGAAGCAGCAGGGCGGCGAGAAGGTTGGTAGAGTTTATTTTCATAGGTTTTTGGTCTGGGCGGATTGTCGCAATCAGTTTTTACAACGGTTTTTCGAAGTCCACGGCAAGGACCGAGACGCGGTCGTCGGGCAAATTCGCGGGAGGCAGGATGAGGTTCAGGTTGCCATCAATGATCTCGCTCTCCGCCGCGAAGCCGGTCTCGAGGTATTGCGCCTTGCGGGGTTTTTGCGTCACCCCGGGAAGCACGATGCGGCGGCCATCGGGCATCCGGTAGAGATGGGCATAGAGGCGGTAGCCCTCCGGGGTTTTCTTGCCGGTGAAGCGGCCCCAAGCCGGTGCCGGCAGCGGAACCGGGCCGGCGCCGTAGATCGACTCGCCATTGACCGCCATCCAGGAACCGATCTCCTTCAAGCGGCGGACCGAGGGGGCGGGAATCCGTCCGTCGCCCATTGGCCCGATGTTGAGTTGGATGTTGCCGCCGAGCGAGGTGTTGTCCACAAGGTGGCGGATGAGTTGGCCGACCGGCTTCCAATTTCCATCCAACTTGTGGTAGCCCCAGGAGCCTTGCATGGTGGCCGAGGTTTCCCATGCGCCCTCCAGCGGGCTGGTGGGGAAGTGGTTGTCGTCGGAGGAAATGTAATCCACGATCGCGTTGCCCTTCGAGTGGTTGCCATGCTGGGTGCCGATGCGGCTGTTGATGAGTGTGCCGGGGCTCTTTTCGCGGACCAAGGTGATGAGTTGGTCGAGGCGTTTTTCGGTGAGGTAGGGGCTTCTGCCGAAGTTATCGAACCAGAAAAGTTTCGGGTGGTAGGCCTCGATGAGTTCCGTGACCTGGGGGATGACGGTTTGCTGCCAGTATTGCTCATATTCCTCCTGGGTGGGCTGTTTCGGCTCGGGGTCGGGTTTGTGAAAAGGTGGCATGCCGCCACCGGGGTTGCCCCAGTCCAACCAATGCGAGTAGTAGAGCCCGAGATTGATGTCGTATTTTTTACAGGCCGCGGCGAGTTCGCCGATGATGTCGCGCTTGAACGGCGTGGCCATGACATTGTAGGACGACGCCTTCGACGGCCAGAGGGCAAAGCCGTCATGGTGCTTGGCGGTGACGACGATGTATTTCACGCCAGCCTCCTTCGCAAGGCGCATCCATTCGTCGGCATTGAAGCCCTGCGGATTGAACTGCTCGAGGAGCTCGTCGTATTCCTTGCGAGGGAGGCCGACGCCGCCCTCGGAGTTGTAGTTCGGGAAGCCCTGCTGCATGCGAATCCACTCCGCGTAGCTGTTGCGGCCCATCTTCACCCCTTTCCATTCGCCGGCGGGAATGCTGTAGAGCCCGAAGTGGATGAACATCCCGAACCGGTCATCCTGGAACCACTTGGTGTCGGGCTTGGCGAGGGCGGTGACGCCTTTCGGGGCTTCAGCAGTCGGCTGAGGCGTAGGCGTGGGCTGGGCTAATGCCATTTGGCTTAGGAATCCGGCATTGGCCCAATCGGCGAGGTCGCAACGAATGCCGTCGCCGGCATCTTCAACGACGAGTTGGATGGCCCTGGCTCCTGTGGGAATCGGGATATCGAAATGCCAGCGGCCGGCTTTGTTCCAGAGGAGCTTCGGCGAGCGGGCGGCTTCCGTCGTGGTGCGGTCCTCGCGGTTTTGGTCACCGATGAGGCGGTTGGGCCAGAGGTTGGTGACCTTGATCGCGAGTTCATTTTTTCCTTCGACCAACGCCTCGGTGACATCGAACCGACTTTGCCGTGGTAGACATCGAGCGGGCGGACCTTGGTTTTGCTGGAGGCGATTTTGATGTGGCCGGGGCCGTCGTGGCCGAGCAGGACGATGTCCTCACGGAAATCCGCGGCGTAGTATTCGGTGAATGATCCGCCGACGCCGAAGGTGTCCATGATTTTCATGGCTTGGGCGTTTTTGACTTCGTATTCGCCGGCGACGGGAATGCCGCGCCCAGTGAGAAGGGAATTTCCAAGGATCACGGAGGTCATCACATCCTCGTTTTCGTCCGAGCCGGTCCCCATGTAGTAGTAGGCCATCGAGCCGAGGCGGTGCTTCTCGACAAGCGCGTCGAGGGCGGCGGCGGTCCAGGCGGCACGGTGGAGTTCGTCCGCCGGCACATCGGGCTGGATGTCGAAAACCTCGCGGAATTCGGCGAGCTTCGACTCGATCGAGGCTTTTGAAACCGAGCGGCGGATGGCGGCGAGTTCCTCAACCTCGAGGACTTCCATGTGCCCGCCGAAGCAGGCAAGCTGGGCAGTGAGGTCTGTGTAGATGTCCAGCATGCCGTTGTAGTAATGGCCGAGCAGGCCGAGGCGGTTATTGGACATCGTGTGGGCCACGCGCGCGGCCTCAATCCACTCTTCGAGTTCGGTCCAAACGGGGTCGCCCTCGAGGAGGGTGCCGGTGACTTGGTGGAAATCGATGCGCGCGCGCTTGAAGGCGTTGGCAATTTCGGGCACCGGGCAGGCGGCGCACCAGGCGAGCCAGTCGCCAGTCATTTTCGTGCGGTCGCCGAGTTTGTTGAACGCCTCGTAATCGATCGCCTCGCCGGGTTGGAGGTTCAGAATGACGACCGGAACCTTGGCTCGCTGAGCCACCGGAAGCACGGTGGATGACAGCGCGTAGGTCGTGACATGGAGGAAAATGATGTCCACCTCCGAGCGCCGGAAAAAGCTCCCGGCCTCGACGGCGCGTTCAGGCGAGTCCACGAGACCCGCGTTGCAAATTTCCACGCCCGGGCGGGCGAGTTTTTCGGCAACTTGGGCGACATAGCCCTCGAGCCGTTCCTTCAGTCCGGCGAATTGGGGCCAGTAAGTGTCGAGGCCAATGCCAAGGAGGCCGGCGCGGAGAGGGCGGGTGGCGGGAATCATAAAACTTAGTGGCCGACGCCAGGCGCGCCTTTGAGGTAGGTGCCGTAGCCGATGATGACCGTGGAGAGGATCAGCGTGAAAATGCCCAATGCGATCAGCGTGTAGGTTTTCTTCGAGGAGCCTTTCCACTCATGGAAAATCCATCCCCACATCGTGGAGAAAACGATGATCGAGGCCATGTGGAGGGTCCACGAGGAGAAGCCGAAGCCGTCGGGATTCGAGCCGCCCATGCGGATGTGACCCATCGAGTAGAAGAAAAACTGGAAATACCAGATGCTGCCGGCGAGCGCGGAGAAGAAATAGTTCCCCAGCATCGGAATGCGGAGGTCGTCCTTGTCGATTTTCACCGGAGCGCCGCCGCCACCGCCGTGGTCGCCGCCGGAAGCCA
>CAWUMN010000139.1:0-4117 GCA_963923595.1 uncultured bacterium | reverse complement strand
GCATCGCTGAACGCCATGTCGTAGGCCGACATCGTTTTTGCGACCGTTCCCGCCGCGCCGCCCACGGTGAAAAAATGTCGCGCGACCTCCTGCCCCGCTCCGATTTCGGCGAAAGTTCCATAGAACCCCTTGCCGAGATTCACCTGCAACGCCTTGCCTGCGGTTCCGAATTGACCTCCCAGATTTTCCATAGGTTTCAGTCCAAGACACGAAATGTGTCGCCTTTTTCCAAGCTCTGAATGAAAGCGGCCGCGAGTTTTGCGGCGTTGCGGGCGTCGTCGAGGGAGACCATTTCGACCGGCGAGTGCATGTAGCGCAGCGGAATCGAGATCAACCCACACGCCACGCCGTCGCGGCTTGTGTAGATCACATCGGCGTCGGTGCTGGTGCTGCGCGAGACCGCCTCGTGTTGGAGGGGGATTTTGTGTTTTTCGGCGACCTCGATCAGACGCTTCATAACGAGTGGATGGTTCGCCGCGCCGTGGGAAATCGTCGGGCCTTTACCGAGTTCCACCAAACCGTGCTCCTTGACATTGATCCCCGGCGTGTCGGTGGCGTGGGTCACATCAAAAACCAGCGCGACTTGTGGCCGAATGCGGTGGGCGGCCATTTGAGCACCCCGGCAGCCGATTTCCTCCTGCACCGCGTTGACGGCGAAGGTCGAGGCTTTCGGACGGGTTTTGCCTCGGTGGAGTTCCTGAAGGGCCGTGGCCAAAACAAAACCGCCGATGCGGTTGTCGAGCGCACGGCCAACGATGCGGTCGTTCTCAAACTCGATCGCGTCATCCACAAAAATCGCCGGCGTGCCCACGCGGACACCGAGTTTTTCGACATCCTTCGCATTAGAGGCGCCGATATCGATATAGAGTTCCTTCCACTCAAGCGCCTTGTCGTTCGACTTGTCGCGAATGTGGATCGCGGTGTTGCCAATCACGCCCGGCACCACGCCCTTTGAACCAAAAAGCCGAATCCGCCGCGCGGGGGCCAACGTGCGATCCGAGCCTCCAATCGGCCCGACGGCAAGAAACCCCTTGTCGTCGATATGTCGAACGATGAACCCGATCTCATCGGCGTGAGCCTCGAGCATGACGCGAGGGGCTTTCGAGTCCGATCCCTCCAAAACCGCCCAGGCGTTTCCGTGCGGGTCGCTCTCCACGCGGTCCGCGTGCGGTTTGATGTTTTTGATCCAGAGTTTCTGCCCGTCGCGCTCCCAACCGGAGGGACTGGGCGTGGCGAGGATTTCGAGGAGGTGTGCGGTTTTCATAGAGGGAGATTCGGAGGTCTCCGCCGCCATGACAAGGGTGTGTTCGAAAAAAACGCGCCCGCGATTTTTTCAAGATTTCCGATTGCCAACTATTAGCAAATCTCTTACGAAAACCCGCCTATGGCAAATCTCACAAAACGCGACCTCGTTATGGCAATCGCCGAAAAAACCGGCCTAACCCAACAGGAGGTCTTCTCAGTTATTCAACTCACCCTCGACGGAATCGTCGACGGCCTCGCCACGGGACGCGATGTCGAACTCCGCAACTTTGGTGTTTTCGATGTCCGCCTGACCAAGCCCCGTGTCGGCCGCAATCCCAAGAAACCCCAGGAAGAGGTTCAAATCCCGCCCCGTGCGATCGTGAAGTTCCGCGCTGGTAAAATCATGAAAGCCCGCGTCCTTGAGCGCACGGCTCTCCTGACCAAGTAACCATGGGGCGGCGTAAAAAAAATCCCGCATTCCCGAGCGTCAAAATCAACCTGACGATTCACCCGGAAATCCGAGAATGGGCCAAAGTTTTGGCTCGGCGCCGCACCTTATCCCAACTTTTTGAGGATTTAGTGGAAGCCGAATGGTCGTTGCGACAAGCACCGACCACTCGGCTGACTCTCCCGCCCGCCCCGCCGATCGAGCGCCAATCTCAGTATCTGGCTCATCAGCGCTACCAACTCTCCCCTCAACACCAGCAGCAATAACACCGCTGCGTTCGCGGATTCGCTTCCTTCGCCGCGATGAATCTGACCTGTCGCCTTTGGGCCATTATTCTTGGTCTACTTCTCGGTCTGGCCGGTTTTTCGAAAATCGATTCCCGTCTGGCCTTGCTGGCTGGCATTTATTCCTACCAGGTTCCCATTCCCGACCTCCTGGCAGAGATGTTTTCCATTTCACTCCCTTGGATTGAAATCCTCCTCGGCGCGGCGCTTGTTTTCGGACTTTGGCGGCGCGTGACAATCCCCGCCACGCTGCTTTTGCTCGCGACCTACACTCTTCTTACGGCCCAAGCGTGGTGGCGCAGGTTACCGATCGAGTGCGGGTGTATGGACTTTTCGAGCATCCACCCCGCGCTGGCGTTTTTGGAGACCCCGGCCGGATCGACTTTGCGAAATCTCGGACTGCTTCTTGCCACGGCGGCGATGGCATTTTTTCAAAAAACCAAGGATCGGTTGTCATGAGAATCCCCTCTTTGTTTATCATTTCCTCTCTGGCTCTCACTTCCTCTATCACTGCAGGAGAATTCATCTCCCCGCTCGATTACACCTACGGATTCTGGTCCGAAAACTGGCGCCGCACCGCCGACAAAAGCTCCCCAGATATCCTCAACATTGAGTCCGGCCGCTACGGCTTCCAGTGGAATATCCAAAACCCCAGCGATCTCCGCTTGGGACGGCTCGATGACAAGGCCGACTACCGGAAAGCCGGGGAATCCGGCCTCGGGCGCTTGCAAGAACTGCCGCCTGCCGAATTGACGGCCGAACTTCGCATCGGCGATCGCATTTATCGAATGACCGGTTGCCGCGCCGGCTTGGAGGCGAAAAGCGAAACCGCTCTCTCGAACATCTGGCTCTGGGAGTCGGGCAGGATCGCCCAGCACTACGAAATGCGCGAGTTGCGATTCGAGGACTCCGAGGGCCACAGCCTGCCAGCGCTCGCTTCGTTGTCCGTCGTCGCCTGGCCCCAAAGCCTCACCTTCACCCTTGATATGCGGCCCGAATTCGAGCATGCCAACGGTCCTGCGCCCGGACGACAAGGGAACGGATTCGCCGTCGTCACGGAGCCACTGGAAATCCCACACGCCCCGGGGCTCGATTCAAAGGAATTCACGGTCGCCTTCTCTTTCAAGAGCGACAATAGGTCCCGACCCGGCGGCTTGGTTTTGCTGGGAAAAAACCACAACGAGCACCGCGACGGCTACTTTGGAGTGAACCTCGGTCGCTTCGGCCAAATTTCAGGGGTGATGAATATCGGAGGCGGCCGCGAAGGGGTCTATGAGTCCAGCGCGAAATTGGCGAATCTCGAGATCAAGGACGAGTGGCATCACGCCGCGCTGTCATATGACGGGAAAACGATGCGCCTCCATGTCGATGGCCTGCTCTTGGCGGAAAAGGAGATCGGCAAGGAACGCCAACCCGGTGATGGATTTCTGGACCTCGGCTGCCGACCCGACAAAGCGCAGCCCTGCCACGAAGCCGTCTTCGACGATTTGCGGATTTGGAACCGCGCACTTTCCACCGGGGAAATCGCCGCCATTTCCAAAACCTCGGACAAGCTCCCGCCCTCCGAGGATTTGATTTTCGAGCAAACCTTCGACGACACCCCGCCCGTGACGCACCCGGTTTTCAAGGACGCCGTGCTCAGCCTCCGGTTGAAAAGCTCCCTCGGCGAGTGGCAAGCCGAGCGAACAATCCCAGGCGATTGGACCTATCCTCAAAGCCAGCAACTCACCATCACCGCCGACCTGCCCCAGGCCGTTCCGCCCGATAATTCCCTCACACTCCGAGTCCTCGCCTCCGGCAACCAAACTGTCCCCACGGCCTTCGATTCCAAGTTTCACTGCTTTCTCGCCCGCGCCAATTTCAGCCGATCCCTCCCGCAAGCCGACCGCCTGAAACGATCCGCCAAAAATGAAAAAAAGGGCCTCGCAAATTACGACGACTTCGTGATCGAAGTAGAAAACTCCAGCGCCTCCCCGCGCCAACTGCCATTTCTTTTGGAACTCATCAGCCCCACGAGCGTCACGGGGATGGTCGCCATGCTTTGCGAGCCCGACGGAACCCCCACCGGACTGCCCGTTCAGGTCTCGAAAAACTGGCACTACGCCCCGCTGGGCCACTACCTGCGTGCCTACACACTCCT
>CAWUMN010000138.1:0-4129 GCA_963923595.1 uncultured bacterium | reverse complement strand
AGGAATTGGATGCCCGATCGGTTGAGATCGGCATAAACATAGGGAAACCAAAGGACAGGCGTTTGCCCGACATAAAGCGTCGTGTTGGTCATCACCACGCGGTCACCGGGATAAAAACGGATCGATCGCGGCCTCACATGGAAATCCGGACGCGAGGAATCATGCGTGGTCAGCGAGCCGTCGCGCACGCGAAACTCCTTCGGGGACACAGCGCGAAAATTGAAGGCCCGAAAGAAAAACGGATACTCCGAACCGGAAAACTCGAGCGCCCGCATTTGCTTGCTCTCCAGATTGAAAAGAGCCCGCTGGCCGGTCAGCACCTGGTCTGGCGTATAAATGCGAATGTTTCCAGAGAGAAGCACATCGCGCGTGTCGGGGTTGTATTCCGCGTAATCGCTGAAGATGCTGTATTCGCCGTAATGGATTTGGACATTGTCCTCGGCAATTGCGATGCCTTCGTCGAACCGAGTGCCGCCGTCGGCTGTGATTTCCACGGGAAAATCCCCGAACTTCCCGAACTGCGCACGGGCCGTGGACAGCGCCGCAAGCAGGCACAAACTGAGCAGGAACTTCCTCATGGAAGCGCGCAGGCTAAATATCGGCCCGATAGAGATCAAGATGGGATTTGGTGGAACGGGCGTCACAGAACGCCGCGGCGGAGGTCTTCGAAAGCGGCTCCGAGAAAATCAATCACATCGCTCGCGACGAGGGATTCCTGCGAGGCGCCGCCGTCGCGGAGGGCGATTTCAGCAGAGCGGCCGCAGACCCACGCGCCGAGTTTCGCAGCCTCGAGCGGGGATTTGCCTTGGGCGAGAAGAGCGGCGCAAACGCCCGTGAGAACATCTCCCATGCCGCCGCTGCCCATGCCCGGGTGGCCGGTGGTGTTATAGGCCGTCGCAGCGCCGGCTTCGCCCGCGAGCGTGCGCGAACCTTTGAGCAAAAGGGTGACGGGAAATTCGCCGACAAACGCCTCAAGCCACGTGCGGCGGGCAAGGTTTTGCCGGGGGAAAATCCGCTCCATCTCGAGAGGGTGGGGGGTGATCAGGCGCGGGCCCGCGCAGGATTTCAAAAGATCTGGAGATTCCGAGATCGCGTTCAGCGCATCGGCGTCTACAACGCACGGCACGGGGCAGTTCCTCACAAAGTCGCGAGCCATGGCGTCGCGCTCGCGTCCCAGCCCGGGCCCGATCGCCACGGCAGTGAATTTTTCCACGGACACATCGGCGAAATCCTTGATTGGCGAAACCATCACTTCGGGAATCACGGCGGCGGAGAGGATTTGGGAAATTTCGGGCGGGCAGAAAAGTGTCACAAGGCCCGCGCCAGCATGAACAGCGGCGGCAGAGCAGAGGCGCGCGGCACCGGGGTAGTTTTGGGAACCCGCGAGAATCGCCACCCGGCCGTAGGTGCCTTTATGGGTGTCGAAGGAACGCGGCGGCAAGAGCCGTCGCAGATTTTCAGCCGTCAAAACCTCGGCGCGGTCGGCATTAGCTGGAGCTTCCATGCCTGGCAGCGGGGCGATGGCGAGACGGCCAACAAACTGTGTCGCGTCATCCTCGAGTAGAGAGGTTTTGGCGAAACCCATCGCAAGCGTGGCATCGGCCTCGACGCCGTGATGGCCGAGCCCGCTGGGGAGATCCGCCGCGAGAACCCAGGCCGCTTGCTCGCGGCGGAGGGAATTGATTTGGCGGATGGCGGATGCCACCGGCTCGCGCGGTTCGCCCATGGTGCCGATGCCGAGAAGTCCATCCAACACCACCAAGGGATATGCTGGGGCGTCCGAGGATTTGGTTGGAAGAGCGGCCAGCTGCTTGGCCGTGAGCGGCGCGAGGTTTTGGGCGGGGAAGACGGGTTCTATTTCAATTCGCCAGCCGGATTCGGCGAGGTATCGGGCGGCGACGAGCACATCGCCGCCATTGTGACCCTTGCCCGCAAAAACGCGGCAGGTTCCGGGGCGCGGGTGGAATTGACAAACAAACTCCGCCAGGCGCCGCCCAGCGATTTCCATGAGGCCCTCAGCGGATTCGCCTGCGGCGAAGGCGGCCCTCTCCGCATCGACCATCTGGGCGGCGGTGAGGATCATGGCGGGTTATTTGAAGAACGACTTCACGCGGTCGTAGAAACTTTTGTGGATCGGGTTGTTCTCCTCGCCGCAAAGCTCCGCGAATTTCTGGAGCACCTCGCGCTGCTCGCTGTCCAGACGCGTCGGCACCTCGACCTGCACATAGGTGAGGATGTCGCCCTTCGCCGTTCCTTGTAGCGCAGGCATTCCCAGGCCGCGGATGCGAAATGTCGAACCACCCTGCGTGCCGGCGGGGATTTTCAAACTCACGGCGCCGTCGAGCGTGGGAACGCGGATTTCGCCGCCGAGCGCGGCGGTGGTGAAGGGGATCGGAACCTCGCAGTTCAAGTCCATGCCGTTGCGGGTGAAAACCTCGTGCTCTTTGATATGAACGACCACATAGAGGTCGCCGGAGCCGCCTCCACGCAGGCCCGCCTCGCCGCCGCCGGTGCTGCGCAAGCGCGACTCGCTGTCGATGCCGGGGGGAATTTTGATTTTCACGCGGCTGGTTTTTTCGACACGCCCCTCGCCCTGACACGAATGGCATGGTTTTTCAATGATGCGGCCCGTGCCGTGACAGGCGGGGCAGGGTTGGGCGACTTGGAAAAACGCGCGTGAGACCACGACTTGGCCGCGGCCTCGGCAGGTCGGGCAGGCCACAGCCTTCGAGCCCTTCTGCGCGCCGGAGCCGCTGCAGGGATCGCAGACATCGAGCTTGCGAATCTCGATTTCCTTTTCGCAACCGCGCGCAGCCTCTTCGAGCGAGATTTGAAGATCGTAGCGGAGGTCCGATCCGCGCTGGCGTCCCGAGGAATCCACCCCGCCACCACCGAAAAATTGCTCAAAAATTCCACCACCACCGCCGCCGCTGAAGACCTCTCGGAAAACCTCGAACGGATCATGGAATCCACCACCACCACCGCCGCCCATTCCCCCTTGGAAGGCCGCGTGGCCGTATCGGTCGTAGGCTGCGCGCTTGCTGGCATCGCTCAAAACCTCGTAGGCCTCGCCGACCTCTTTGAACTTCTCCTCCGCCGAGTGGTCGTCGGGGTTTTTGTCGGGATGGTATTTGACGGCGAGCTTTCGGTAGGCGCGCTTGAGATCCTCCTCGCTGACGCTTCGCTCGACGCCGAGAATTTCGTAGTAGTCGCGCTTGCGGCTCATTTCGGCGCGCCCTTGGAAACGATCACGGACGAGGCGCGAACGAGGCGGTCCTTGATTTTATAGCCCTTGCGAACCTGGCGGACGACATGGCCCTCGGGGATTTCGGCGCTGAACTCCTGCGAGACGGCGTCGTGCTTGTTCGGATCGAATGCCTCGCCCTCGGCCTGCACCTCCTCGAGGCCGTTGTTTTTAAGAAAATCCTGGAGCTGTTTGTGGACCATCGACATTCCCTGAAGGATCGAGGCGGTATCGGCGGCACCTTTCGCGGCATCGAGGCCGAGTTCGAAATTGTCGATGACGGGGAGGAGCCGCTCGAGCAGGCCGTTGTTCGCGTAGCGGATCGCCTCCTCTTTTTCACGGAGGGCACGCTTGCGGAAATTGTCGAGATCGGCGCGGGCGCGGAGGGCGAGGTCCTTGAGCTTCGCGGCCTCTGCCTCGAAGTCCACCTCGGCGATTTCGGGTTCCTCCCCCGCGTCGTTGGATGCGGTGTCTTGGGCGTCGGATTCGGTTGGGTTGTTCATTTTTTGGAAATGGCGATGAGTGTGCAGTCGTCTTGTTTCGATTCGCGGCCGGTGAAGGCCCGGACATCCTCGGCCACATGGCGGAGAACGGCGGCGGCACCTTCGGCTGCTGCGGCTCCGAGAGCCTGGACGAGGCGGTCTACCCCGTATTCCACACCGTCGGCATTCAGCGCCTCGGTGGCGCCGTCCGTGTAGAGCAGGATGCAGTCCCCGGACTCCAGAACGAGGCTCAAATCGGCGCAAACTCTATTGAACACCTCCCCGCTGTCAATGCCGAGGGCCATGCCTTTCGGGCTCAGTTTTTCGACCTCGCCGGTGGCGGCGTGGTAGAGCAACGGCGCATCGTGGCCCGCGCGGGCGAGCGTGAATTTTCCATCCGGGC
>CAWUMN010000137.1:0-4138 GCA_963923595.1 uncultured bacterium | reverse complement strand
ACCAAACCTTACTCAAAAACCTCGCCTCTTCCCCTCTAATCTAGGAAAGACCCTTGAAATTTATTCCCCCGGAATGGCCGGGTTCCAATTCATCCACTCGGGCTTCGGTGCGGGGTAGAGCGTGAAGTTTTCCCCCTCCTTGGCAGCGGGTCCCATCGAAGGGCCGTCGGGTGTGGCGAAGGAGATTTGGCCGACCGGGGCAAGGTTGGATTCGGTCTGAATGCGGAATTTGAAGATGCCCACCGAGGCTTTCAGGCCGCTGGAGTCCCAGAAACGCGAACTGGCGCGGACGAGTTGGTCGAACTTGCGGTCGATGATGACGCGGAAGACGACTTCCCGTCCATCGCTGGAGAGGTTTTTTTCCGTCACCTGACCGACCGGGATGCCTTTGTAGAGAACCGGGGCGCCGATGTTGATCTGGCTGTTGCTGGCGGTGAGGCGGAGGTTCAGGCCGGTGGGCAGAACATTGTCGCTGATCGAGGAGGTGATTCCGATGAAGGAGTCGGTGAGCTTTTTGGAGGAGCCTGGGACGACTTCGATGTAGACGCCGCTGACGAGCGTTTCGAGGCCGGTGATGCCTTGCAGGGAAATGTTCGGGCGCACGACGGAGAAGAGCGAACCCTCGCGGCGGAGGAAATCGTAGCCTTCATCGAGGCGGGCCTTCACGAAAATGTAGCCGTCGACGGGTTCGACACTTTCCACAATGCCCACGGGAACTCCGAGGTAGCGAATCTCGCTGCGGCCGGCGACGAGGCCGCGGCCGTTGTCGAAACGGATGCGTAAGGGGATCGACTCGGCGCGGGCGGTTTGCTCGTCGGCAAACAGGCGGAACGAGTCGCCATCGGTGGCGGGTTTGCCGGGATTGCCGAAAACCTCGAACGCCACACCGCCGCGCACGAGGGATTGGATGCCCTCGATATCCACCTGCAGAACGCCCGGGCCGGCCTTAACCGAGGTGGCAGGGACGCGCCAGAAGCGGGCGTTGGAGGCCACGCTGGCACGGAACTCCGGCCGGATGGCGATTTCCAGCAAGGGTTTGTTTTTTTCATCCAGACCCTTGTGGGTCACCGAGCCGACAGGCACGCCGCGGTGGTAGACCGGCGCACCTTTTTCAAGGTTCGGGAGGTTGTCGGCGGTAAGGCGGATTTTTAGGCCGTCGCGCAAGGTCTGGGCGCGTCGCCATTCGTCATCTCCCGGAGATCGGCCTTGAAAGACGGTGGCGGGTTGGCCGCCGACGCCGGGCTCGATGGCGAGGTAGGTGCCGAAGATCAGAGTGTCGAGATTCGCGATGCCCTCCAGCGAGACGGCGGGTTGGACGATGGTGAACGAAGTTGTGGTGGTGGCGAGGTTTTGGAAGCGGGGTTCGAGCCGGGCGGTGGCGCGGATGGATTGGGTGGAGGGATCGGCGGCTATGCTTTCGACAATTCCGACCGGATGGCCGAGGTAGCAAACCGGTGTGAGGCCAGGGCGAAGGCCCCGTGATTCCTTGAACTCGATGACGAGCTGAGGGCCGCTGGCGCGAGCGGCGGCTTCGGTTGGTTGGAAGGCAAAGCGGGAGTTCGCCTGGGCTTTGCCACCCGGATTGCCGAAATCATCGAAGGCGACGCCGCCTTGGAGGAGGGCGTCGGCGCCGGGGGCATCAATCGTGAGTCCGCCGGGACCGAGCGAGGCGGAGGTCCAGGGAACCGCCCAGAAGCGCGAGGTGTCGCGGACCGAGTCGCGGTAGGCGCGGTCGATGGTGAGTTGGATGGCAGCGAGGCCCTCGGCGGTCAGCGTCTTTTGGGAAACGGCGCCGACCTTGACCCCTCGGTGGTAGACCGGTGTTCCGCGGTTCAAAAAAGGAATCTCCGGGCCTTCGACCCAGACCGAGAAACTTTCTGCGTCGGGTTCGAGGATCGGCGGCTTGGTGTGGCCGGTGAAAGTGTAGCGATTCTCGCCCCCCGGGGTTCCTGCCTGAATCGAGTTGCCGCGAATGATCGATTCCAAGCCGGTGAGCTCGGTGATGGAAACGACGGGGCGATCGATCCAGAAAACGGTGTTCTGGGTGGCGAGGCCTTTGGCGAACCCCTCGAGGCGCACTTTGACAGCGACGCTTTGGAGGTCTTCAAGCACGCGAACCGACTGAACCGTGCCCGAGTTCACGCCTCGGTAGTAGAGTTTGGTTTTCCCCGCATCGAGGCCCGGCGCTTCGCTGAAGACGATTTCGATCTCGGGTCCCTGCAAGGACCATTTGGAGAAGAAAAGCCAACCGGTGGTCAGAGCCGCAAGAACGGGGAAAATCCAAAGCCAGGCGTTGCCGCGCTTGTGGGTGCCGACGACCTTGCCGTGGTCGGTTTTGGAGTTATGCGGAAAGCCTTCGTTCATGTGGTCTGGAGGTCGCGTTCCTGCCAGATCAGCCACGGCTTGTAAACATCGGTCGCGAAAAGAGTCGAGAGAAGCATGGCTGCGTAGAAGAGCGCGCCGGTTTTTGGAACCACGCTGGCCAGAATGCCGAGTTGGCCGACAGCGGTCAGGATGGAGAGTAGATAAATATCGATCATAGCCCAGGTGCCGATGCGCATAAGGAAGCCATGGAGTGCCATGCGACGCGGGCGCTGGGCCGCCGATCCATGCAGTGAAAGGATCCACGCCATGATCGAGAGCTTGAGGAGGGGCACGACGATGCTCGCCAGAAAGACCACCAGAGCCACGGGAGCGAGGCCAGTGTCGTAGAGTTCCCACACGCCGCCCATGACGGTGAGGGGTTCGACCTCGCCGGTGATGGTGATTGTCATCACCGGCAGGAGATTCGCCGGGATGTAGAGGATGAATCCGGTCAAAACCAGCACGCGGGAGAGCTCGAAACGGGTTTGGTCGTTCACGGATTCTCCTCCAAATCCACCATCACATGGCGGCGGTCGAACGACTGGATGGTCAGCAGGGTGAAGATGGCGAGCAGCCCGACCCAGGCGGCACCGGGTTCCCAGGTTACGGTGCCGAGGGTGCGGAGTTTAACGACCGAGACGACGCAGGCGACGGCGAAGACCGGCATGAGATTCCACGCCTCGAGGTTCATCGCCACGCCGAAAAAGAAACGCCGCCACGGCCAGCGGAGCCTCAGGATGCAGGTCGCCGAGACATACCAGGCGCTCAGGAGGTAAAGGGCGGGAGCCGCGATCGCGGAGAACCCCACAAGCACCGCCAAGGGCTCGAAGCCGAGGTTCCAGAGTCCCTCGACACCAGTGGCGATGAGGTTTTCCTGGGAGTTCCCGGCCACATCGAATTTCAGGATCGGCTTGGAGTTGGCGAGAAGCATGAGGAGGAGCGCGGTGGTCGAGAACGCCCACGCGGCGAGGATCGAGGAGCGCCCGCCCTTCGAGGATTTCACCTCCGCGCCGCAGCGCGAGCATTGGAGGAATTCTCCCTCCCGCAAATCCCGGTCACGGCAATCGGCCCGGCAGCGCGGGCAGGCCAGCCAGACCTCCCGCAAATCGAAGCTTTCGACGGTGGCGCCTTCCATTTCCGGAAAACTACTCGGCTCTCTTGAAGAGGGGAAGGAGCCGGGCGTAGCCCTCTTTTTCCAAATCCTCAACAGGGATGAAGCGGAGCGCGGCGGAGTTGATGCAATAGCGCAAGCCGTTCGGCGCGGGGCCGTCCTCGAAGACATGGCCGAGGTGCGAGTCGCCCTTGATCGAGCGGACCTCGGTGCGGACCATGCCGTGGGATTTGTCCGTCACCTCGGCGAGGGCTTTTTCATCGAGGGGCTTGGTGAAGCTCGGCCAACCGGTGCCCGAGTCGAACTTGTCGTGAGAGCTGAAGAGCGGTTCGCCCGAGATGATGCAGACATAGACGCCTTCGCGTTTGTTGTTCCAGTAGGCGTTCTGGAACGGCGGTTCGGTGCCGCACTGCATCGTGACATGCTTCTGGAGTTCGGTGAGTTCGGGTTGGGGCTTGGGTTCTTCGGCTTTCATCATGGTGAGCGGGAGGGTGGCGGCGAGGGCGATGGCGCGGATTTTCATAGTTCGGAAAAGGCCTTGGGCGGGCCGAGGATTTCGCGAAGGACGACGGCCTCGCGCAGGCCCTGTGGCGAGGAAAGGCGGGCGAGCCAGGGGCTTCGCGGGCGGAGGGCGGTCGTGGCGGCCTTGCTCCGGCGCAGGGC
>CAWUMN010000136.1:0-4177 GCA_963923595.1 uncultured bacterium | reverse complement strand
GTCGGGATGATGTTTTTGCCGAAGTCCACCATGTCGTTGTCGAGGCAGGACACGAGGACATCGCGGTTGAAAATGTAGATGCCCATCGAGGCCTGGTAGAGGTCGGCGTCGGCGGGTTGGCCGATGGCACGGAGCAGGTCCGAGGGAATTCGCAGCGTGTCGAGCACGGAGTCCTCCTTGGGTTTTTCCACGAATTTGCAGATGCGGCGCTCGGCGTCCGTAACCATGATGCCGAATCCTCGCGCCGGCTCGCGCTCGACCGGGATCGTGCCGATCGTGATATCGGCCTTGTTGTCGATGTGCTGCTTCAGCATCTCGCGGTAGTCCATGCTGTAGAGCTGATCGCCGCTGAGGATGATGAAATACTGGCAGGGGTGCTCGAGAAAGTAGCGGAGGTTTTGGCGGACGGCATCGGCCGTGCCTTGATACCAGCGCGAGCCTTCGGGAGTTTGCTGGGCGGCGAGGATTTCGACGAAGCTCGGGGTGAAGTGGTCGAACTTGTAAGCCTCGTTGATGTGGCTGTGGAGGGATTGGCTGTTGAACTGCGTCAGGATGTAGATGCCGCGCAGGCCGGAGTTGAGGCAGTTGCTGATCGGGATGTCGACGAGTCGGTATTTTCCTCCGAGCGGGACGGCGGGTTTCGAGCGTTCCTTGGTGAGCGGAAACAACCGCGTGCCGGCGCCACCGCCCATGATGATCGCCAAGGTGCCAGACTTGAAAGAGGAGGAGGGCTGGACAGTCATAGTGGTTCGGAGCTTGCTCCGCGGGGTTGGAATTGTCACGCTCGTTTCATGTGTGGAATCGTTGCCTATATCGGCCCCTCGGAAGCTCTTCCCGTCTTGCTCGACGGCCTTCGCCGCCTCGAATACCGGGGCTATGACTCGGCGGGGCTCGCGCTTCTGAACCCCGGCGGCATCGAGGTGCGAAAAGCCGTCGGCCGCATCGCGAATCTTGCTGCGGAAATCGAAAAATCCCCCGTGCGCGGCGTAGCCGGCATCAGTCACACCCGCTGGGCCACCCACGGCGCGGTGACGCGCGACAACGCCCACCCGCACGCGGACCAGTCCGGCAAACTCTACCTCGTTCACAACGGAGTCATCGAGAATTACCAAACCCTCCGAGAGCAACTCCAGGAGCGCGGCCATGTCTTCCACTCCCAAACCGACACCGAGGTTTTGGCGCATCTCATCGGCGAGGCATTCGACCAATCGCCCTCCCGCGACGGCGCGGCCCTAGTCGAGGCCGTGCGGCAGGCGCTGAAACAAGTGATCGGCACCTACGGCATTTCCGTCATTCATGCCGAGGTTCCTGGTTTGATTGTCGGTGCCCGGCGGGGCAGCCCGCTGGTCCTCGGCATCGGCAAGCACGAGCATTTCCTCGCCAGTGATGTCAGCGCGATCGTCGCCCACACCCGCGAGGTGGTTTATCTGAACGACTACGAGATCGTCGCAATCCAGGCCGATGGATTCGAGATTTCAACGGTCTCTGGGACCGGTGCGGATTTTCAAGTCAGCAAGGTCGAGTTCACCGCCGAGTCGGTGGATAAGGGAAAATTCCCGCACTACATGCTCAAGGAAATCCACGAGCAACCCAACAGCGTTCGCGACGCCATGCGCGGCCGGCTTTCGATCGAGGAGGCGACCGCGAAACTCGGTGGTCTCAACATGACCAACGCCGACCTCCGCGCCGTGGACCGCGTAATCCTCTCGGGCTGCGGCACCGCGCTCCATGCGGCGCTCGTGGGCGAATACCTGATCGAATCCCTCGCGCACATTCCCGTGGAGTGCGAGTTCGCCAGCGAGTTCCGCTACCGCAACATCCCTCTCGAACGCGACACCTTGGTTTTCGTCATCAGCCAGAGCGGCGAGACCGCTGACACGCTCGCCGCCCTGCGCGAGAGCCAGCGAAAAGGCCACCGCACGCTCGGCATCTGCAACAATGTCGCCAGCACGATCGCCCGAGAGAGTGACGGCGGCGTCTACATGCACGCCGGCCCGGAGATCGGCGTCGCCGCCACCAAATCATTCACCTCCCAGCTCACAATCTTCGCCCTGCTCGGCCTGCTCCTCGGACGCATCCGCCACCTCTCGCACAGCGACGGCCGCGACATCATCGCGGAGATGGAAAAACTCCCCGACCTCGTCGCGCGCACCTTGGAACTTGAAACTCAGGTCGCCGCGATCGCCAAAAAATACGCCCGGGCGCAGAATTTCCTCTTCATGGGCCGACAAGCCCACTACCCGGTCGCGCTCGAAGGCGCGCTGAAGCTCAAGGAAATCAGCTACATTTCCGCCTCCGGCTATCCCAGCGCGGAACTCAAACACGGCGTCATCGCCCTCGTCACCGAGCAAACCCCATCCGTGTTCATCGCGCCGCAGGACGCAGTGTTCGAAAAAAACCTCAGCAACATCGAAGAAGTCAAAGCCCGCAAGGGCCCGGTCATCGCCATCGGCACCGAGGGCGACACCTCCCTTCGCAAAGTCTGCGACGATGTGATCCTGATCCCCGATTCCCCCTTCTACCTCTCGCCGATCCTCAGCGTGATCCCGCTCCAAATGCTCGCCTACCACATCGCCAACGAACTCGGCTGCGATGTCGACAAACCCCGCAACCTAGCTAAGAGCGTGACAGTGGAGTGAGATGAGTTTTTAGTCGCCCCATAAAAACAAGTCAAACCATTTATAGTTAATTTGATAGGCAAGATTCTTGCTGGTTTGGATTGCAGGTAAAGCCCGCCCTAATTGTCCACTTTTTTCTTGCCTTCATGGTCAAACCAGAATTATTTGTGACCAAACAACGTTCACAACAAGAAAGGAGATCGGAGAAATGAAGAAGGGAATGATGGCGGTGGCAGGTCTGATTCTTGGCGCGTGCATGACGGCACAAGCCGGATACAGGACGGAGACAACCGTTGAGCCCGGTGCGGAGGCGCATCAATACGTCGTGCAGACCAAGCTCATCGAGGTGTCAAAGGACGGAAAGACGGACGTATTGAGTGCCCCGAAACTCACTGTGAAAGCAGGCGAAGAAGCCAAGATCAATGTGGGAGACGAGAAGGAACGGAGCGGCGTCTTCTGCACGGCACTCGTCAAGGAGATCGAAGGCGGTATTGAGGCAGTGACTACCGTTGTCGTGAAGGAGAAGGGCACAGAGAAACTCAGCACCGCCCAGAGCGTCACGCTGAAGAAATGACCGGACCGAACCAGCGGAGGCAGGCGACGCTTTACAGCGCGCCTGCTCCGTGACGTTCGGTCAAAAATGAAAACTCGAATCGCAATCGGAATGTGGGCAGCTATTTCCTGCCTTGTGATGCCGTTTCTTTGTCGAATGCCGCAAGGAGGAACATGGGTAGCGCAATATTTTCCCGATGAAGGGCATCTTATAGACGGTATGCTGCTTTTTGGGACTCTCGCGTCGGTTCCGGCAGTTATTGTGTTCTGCGCCGGGCTGATCTCCAAACCGCCTTTATATTTGCCGGTGGTTCTCTCTACTCTAGTTGCTTTGACGCTGTTGGGGTATTGGCACCATGACAATGATCTTGCTTCCTCTGCCAATGCTCCAATTTCGTTGGTCATCATACCATTCTACGCGGGAGGATTTGCACTGATCGGTGGTTTAATAGGATTGGGGATACAGGCATTATATCGAACACCTCCGAAGAAGACCGAACAAGGTGCTCCATCCAACGGCGGGTAACGCTCCAGTTTGAATTCGGGCTCCCTCCCCGCCGTGGATGAGCTAATCGTTAGGCTGCTAAACCAAGAATGGGAATGGGGTCAGTCCCACATAATCACATAAGCGCCATTCAGATTAGGGTTCAAAGAGGCTTGGGTCGAGACAGTGGTCGCCCCTCCAGATTTCCATTCGCGGGGATTTGCGTGATTCGCGGTTTCCCCTCCGAACACGGCAGGGGGCTGCCGTGGCTGCACAACGCCATTTCATCGTGGCTTGGTGCCTTTGCGTGAGGTTTTTGGGTAGAAGGCAACGGCGCGGTCGCGCCTAAGGCTTGGGGAGTTTGCGGCGAAACGCCCCTACCAAGGGTTTTCGATTTTCGGTCTATTCGCGGTTTTTTCCGAGCGTTGCCAGGGATCGAAGAATCGAGGCGGAAATTCCGGACATGGCGTAAGACTACGCCGGAGCCGGTGAAGGCAGGCCGCCGGCGGGGAATTCGGGTTTG
>CAWUMN010000135.1:0-4230 GCA_963923595.1 uncultured bacterium | reverse complement strand
GGCGGTAGATCGGAACGAAAACCTCCCGCTTTCCATCGACCAGCACGCTGGAGGTCTGGATCGTCGAGGAATCCTCCGCGCGGCCGATGTCGGCGAGAGTGACATTCAGCCCACCGCCGAAAACAAGGGGCATCGCGTTGAAATCCTCCACGCGGTCGAACATCGAGTTCGAGTCGAGCAGCATTTGATTCGGGCCGAAATACGCAGTGCCGGGCGAGACCATGAGATTGTTGCGGCGCAGGGCTTCGACCACGGCGGTGGGAACAAGATTCCGCGCCTCCATGAGCTGAGGGTCGAGGTAGATCATCACCGTGCGGTCCCGCCCGCCCAGAACCACGGGGGCAATGCATCCCTGAACCGCGCCAAGCATGTTGCGGACATCGATGCGGGCGATGTCCTTTTGGCGGGCATCGTCCATTTCAGGATTCGTCACCGTGAGAATGCCGATCGGCAGGGTTCCCGTGGCATCGAATGGCAACGCCACAGGCGGCAGGGTGTTCGGCGGGAGGTTCGGCAGCGCGCCAAGCGCAAGGGTGTTCACCAGCGTCAGAGCCTCGTTGGGATCGATGTCCTCGCGGAACTGAACCTTCACCACGCTCACCCCGGGCACCGAGCGGGACTCAATCAAACTCGCACCCGGCGCCTGCCCCACCCAGCGCTCCAACCTGTTCGTGATCGTCTTCTCGATCGAAGCCGCCGGCATTCCAGGGTAGTAGGTCAGCACCTGAACCGCCGGGGATTTGAAAACCGGCAAAATATCAATCGGAATCCTCGCCAGCGATAGTAGCCCAAGCACCACGATCCCCGCGACCAGCGCAAAAACCATGTGCGGATTCCGAAGCGATGCCTTGATGAGCCACATCCACAAAGTCCACTATCCGAAAATGCAACGCTCACACAGCAAGAAATCTTCGCCGTGATTCGTTACAATCGTCGCAGACTAAGTCGGCTTCTGGCGGGTTGAGCAACCCACGACTACACTTAAAGGATGGGCACGGTTTACTCGAGTATCATTCCCAGGCCGCACGCCTCGCGCTGGATTATTCGGCAGGGGGAATGAAATCGAAAAAACCGACCATGATTCACGCCGCAGTGACATCAAGCATGGAGGCCGGTTCTCTGAAACGGCAGGGACAGAAGCCGGGTTATTTTTTGAGTGCGTCTCGGATTTCGGCGAGAAGGACCTCGGAGCGGGTGGGTTCCGGGAGGGCTGCCGGAGCGGGTTCGCGCTTGATTTTATTTACGACCTTCACGAGCAGGAAAACGCAGGCGGCGATGATGAGAAACTCGATGACGGTGTTGAAAAACACGCCGTAGCCGATGACCGGGGCGCCGGCTTGCTTGGCGGCGGCTAGGGTTTCGTAGGTTTTGCCGTCGAGCGAAACGAAAAGGCTGCTGAAATCGACTCCCTTCATCATCGCGCCGATGGGCGGCATGATGACCTCGGCGACGAGGCTGTTGACGATTTTTCCAAAGGCGGCGCCGATGATCACGCCGACGGCGAGATCGATGACATTTCCACGGGAGATGAATTCACGGAATTCATGGGCGATTTTCATTTGTGTGGAGTGAAGACCGATTCCGGCGGACTGCCAAAGAAAAAACGGGCGGGACTTTGCCCCGGTCAGCCGATGATTTGGCGGAGGTTCCCGGTGATGCGGCCGTCGTAAAGGGCCTTGCCGATGATGGCGCCGTGCAGGCGGGGCATGGCCGCGAGGCGAACAAGGTCCTCCGCGCAGGAGACGCCGCCGCTCGCGATGAGGTTGCACTCGAGCAGGGCGAGGAGATTTTCGAGTTCCGCGAAGTTCGGCCCCTCGAGCATGCCGTCGGTGGCGATGTCGGTGTAGATGATCGTGCCGATGCCGGCCTTTTGTGCGGCTAGGGCAAGGTCGGAGGCTTTCGTGGCGGTTGTTTCGGTCCAGCCTTTCACAGCGACGAGGCCATTGTTGGCATCAATTCCAACAGCGAGGCGTTCCCCGCCGAAGGTCGCACAGAGATCGGCGATGGCCTCGGGGGATTGGCAGGCTTTGGTGCCGAGAATGACGCGGTCCACGCCGGCGTCGATGGCGGATTGGATTTTTTCCGCATCGCGCATGCCGCCGCCGAGTTCGCACGGGATGTTCACAGCAGCGCGAATTTTTTCCACGACGGCGAGGTTTTGGGGTTCACCGGAAAAAGCGGCGTCGAGATCGACGAGGTGGAGCCAATCGGCGCCCGAGTCCTCCCATTTTTTGGCGAAAGCGACAGGGTCGGAGGAATAAACGGTTTTATCGGTGGCGAGGCCGCGGCGGAGGCGGACCACCTCGCCGCCCATGAGGTCGATGGCAGGAAGAAGGTTCATAGCGTGGAAAGAAAATTGTGGAGCAGCGCGAGGCCGGCGGCCTGACTTTTCTCGGGATGGAATTGAACGGCGTGGAGGGCGCCGCGCGAAACACTCGCGGCAAAGGTGACTCCATAGTCACAACGCGCGGAGATGATTTCCTCGTCGGCTGGCACCGGGTGGTATGAGTGGACGAAATACATCGAAACTCCGGCGGGGAAGCCCTTGTAGAGCGGGCCGGCGGTGTCACGGAGAGTGTTCCAACCCATGTGGGGAACCTTGAGTTCGCCCGGAGCAAAGCGCACGACTCGGCCACGGAGAACTCCAAGACCTTCGACGCCCGGGGATTCCTCGCTAGACTCGAAGAGAAGTTGGTAGCCGAGGCAAATGCCAAGGTAGGACTTGCCGGAAGCCGCCCATTCGCGGACAGGCTCCCACAGCCCGGTGGCGCGGAGGTTTTCCGCGCAGTGGGCAAAGGCGCCAACGCCGGGGACGACGATCGCGTCGAGAGCGGACATATCGGAAGCCGAGGTGACGAGGCGGGGCGCGGCGCCAGAGGCTTCAAGGGCCTTGCAGACGCTTCGAAGATTTCCGCTGCCGTAGTCGATGACGCCGAGAACCGGTGAACTCACAGAACTCCCTTGGTGCTGGGAATTCCCTGAACGCGCGGGTCGATGCGGGTGGCCTCGTCGAGCGCGCGGGCGAAGGATTTGAAAATCCCCTCCGCCATGTGGTGGGCGTCGCGGCCAGCGAGAACATCCACATGCAGGTTCATTCCAGCGTTCACCGAAATCGCGCGCAGAAACTCCTCGACGAGTTGAAACGAAAACGCCGCTCCGATCGCGGGGACATCGGTGGGTGCATTGTAGGCCAGAAACGGTCGCCCGCTCAAATCCACAACCGAGCGCACGAGCGCCTCATCCATCGGCACATAAAAAAAACCGTAGCGCCGAATGCCCGCTTTGTCACCGAGCGCCTTCGCGATCGCCTGTCCAAGCAGGATGCCAGTGTCCTCGACCGTGTGGTGGTAATCGACTTCGATGTCGCCCTTCGCGGTCAACTCGAGGTCGAACAACCCATGCTTGGCGAAGAGGGTAAGCATGTGGTCGAAGAACGCGATCCCGGTGGAAATTTTGGAAACACCGGATCCGTCGAGATTCAACACGAGCCCGATTTCGGTTTCGGAGGTTTTGCGTTCGAGTGTGGACATGCGAGACATGGCGAGGACTAAAGCAGAGCCCTTCCCGATTGAAAAGAGCACAAGCCTTAAGGCAGCGCATCGACTGCAATTGCGGCGGGATTTTTTTCGGAAGTCACGCCGGGAAATTTCCTTGTGCAGCACCGATGACAAGGCGTCTTATCGGCATCGTGGACTACGATTTGATCGTCATCGGTTCAGGCCCCGCCGGAGAAAAGGGTGCCGCGCAGGCGGCGTATTTCGGAAAAAAAGTCGCCTTGATTGAAAAGGAAGGCTTCCCCGGAGGCGCGGCGGCGAACACCGGCACGCTCCCCTCAAAAACCCTGCGCGAGACCGCGCTGCACCTCTCGGGCTTTCGCAAGCGCGAGATCTACGGACTCGACTTCGATTTCAACCAGCGCATCAACGCCGAAAATTTCCTCCACCATTTCCACAATGTCCGCGGTCGTGAGCGCGACCGCATCGGCCGAAACATGCTCCGGCACAATGTCGATATCTTCCATGGAACCGCTTCGTTTCTCGATGCGAACACCGTTCAAATCTCTTGCCAGAACGGCTCGACCCAAGACCTCTCCGCCGAAAAAATCCTCCTCGCCACCGGCACCCGCCCGCACCATCCCGACTCCTACCCATGGCACGACGCGCGCCTTTTCGAGTCCGACACGATTCTTTCGATTCCCGAACTTCCCCAAACGATGCTCGTCATTGGTGG
>CAWUMN010000134.1:0-4232 GCA_963923595.1 uncultured bacterium | reverse complement strand
GCTGCTCATTTGCTTCAGGGAATCGACCTTGTCGAAAACGATTTTCATATTTTCGAGGAGATCAGGCCATGCTGCTCCAATCGATCGTGCTCTCGGCGGGTTGACCATCGGGAACTCCGGCCAAAAACCCGCGGCACTCGAGCAACGAGTCCATGAAAGTCTCGAACTTTTTCGAAATCTCCGCGTCCGTCTCGAAATGTGAAATCTCCTCGCCCATGACGATGCGAGACTCCTGCTCGTCCCATGCGATCCACGGGCAGAATTGCTCGCGGCGCTGGAGGTTCCAACCAAGGAGGGTCTTCGACACATCGGATGCCAACTCCTCCATCTCTCCGAGAACGGCAACCAGAACGATGCGGTGGCGGGCGGAGTCGTTTTTGAGCACGACGGGAATTTCGTCGGCGAGTTCGAGCAGGCAGAGTCCCTCCTCGTCAAAGGCGAGGTCGGGGAGATCGATCATGCGACCGATCGTTTGGAGGCAGGAATTTTCAGGATGGTGCTGATTCATGGTTTCGGAGAGTTGACAAGATCGAGTGTGTCGCACTCGGCCCGGATGATGAAATTTCCGCAATGGGAATCCCTAATGCGGATTTTGGAATTTTGGATGGAGCCAAAAATCATGTCGCCGATGAGGGTGCCGGTCCATTTTTCGCCGAAGGGATGGGCCAGGAAGTCAGCTCCCAGATCGAGGCGGCTGCCGGATTGGAGCGAGAGAATCCAGTTTCCCGTGCGGACATTTTCTATCGTGGCATTGCTGTTCACGATGCCATCATCCGCAGGGGTATCGGCGGCACTTTCGCCATCGATCAATTCGTCGATCAACTCGCCGTGCCACTCTCCGAGGATGTGGTCACGGAGAAAGTTGGAAGGCAAATCTTGTGTGTGGCCGAGTTGGAGGCGGAGTTCCCAGTTGCCCGAGTCGTAGCTTCCAAGAAAAAGATCGGGCGCATCGTGGATGCGGCCGTCGAGCGTTTCATCGACCAGTTGGCCGGCCCAACTCCCGAGCAGGGAATTGCGGTTCGGGCCGGAGGGGAATGCCTTCTCGAATCCCGCTTCGGTGGCGAGGATTTCCAAGAGCCAGTTGGCGCTCTGTTTTTTTACAATCGAGGCTTTGGCGGGGGATGGCGCGCCAGTGGAAGCGAGGTTCCCGTCGAGGAGTTCATCCATCAATTCGCCGCGCCAAATTCCGACAAGATGGTTGCCGGGATTTTGAAAGGCTCCAGTGAAGGCGTGTTTGCCCTGAACCTTGAGGTTCCAATTCGCGCTCTGCTCGATCGTCAATTTGGTGGAGGAGTCAGTGGTGTCGCCGTCGATGATCTCGTCGATCAACTCGCCCTCCCAATCGGAAATGAGGGCGGCGTTTCCCTGGAAGGATTCGGCGAACGATTCTTCGGCTTGGATGTGGAAATCGAAATTGCCCGAGTTGTGCAGAGTCACTTGGGTCTGCGAGCCATGCGAGGTGTTGCCATCCAGCAATTCATCCAAAAACTCGCCCTCCCAGCGGCGAATGAAAGCCGCTGGGGGGGCGGCGGCGGGGCCTCCGGCGAGGGCAGAGGCCAGCGCGTGCTTGGCGTGAAGCTCGAGGCGCCAGTTCCCGACCCCCGAGAGATCGAGCGCGAGCGTGGAATGCTCGATGTTGCCGTCGATGATTTCATCGGCGAGTTCGCCTTCCCAATGGTGGAAACCACAGGCGTTGCCGAGCAGGGCTTTTTCCAGAACGATTTCTCCGTCGATCGTCAGGTCGAAGTTCGCGGTGTTTTTGAGAGCGACGGTGGCATTTGCCCCGTCGGCCATATCTCCATCGAGGAGTTCGTCCACAAGCTCGCCGTTCCAGTTCGTGACAAGCGAGGTGGTCGCATTCGCCGATGCGGCGGGGCCGTGCAGCGATTCGTTGAGAATTTCCTTTCCGAGCAGGTGCATCTGCCAGTTGGCCGAGTCGATCATCCGGTTGGTCAGGGTAGAGTTCCCCTGGAGACCTCCATCGACACTCTCATCGATCAGTTCGCCGTTCCAATCCGTGATGAGTGAGGAACCGGAGAGGAGTGATCTGTTCAGCAGCTCCTCGCCGGAGAGGACGAGCCTCCAATTCGCCGTGCGCTCGAGAAGAATCGAGGATTTCGCGCCGCTCCTCACCGCCCCGTCCACGGCCTCATCGATGAGTTCGCCCTTCCAATCGGCGAGAAGGGCGGAGCCGTTTTCCAGCGATCCGTTGAGGAGTTCCTTGGAGGAAAACGCCAGCAGCCAGTTCCCGGTGTCGCGGAAATGGATATTGGCAGAGGCGCCGTCGAGAAGTGCGCCATCGATCGTTTCGTCGAGGAGTTCCCCGGTCCAGTGGTGGAGGAAGGCACCGCCGTTTTTCAAAGAGCCTTCGAGGGCATGCTCGGCGGGTTGGAGGTCGGGAATCGAAAAGGCCTTCGGAGCGAGGAGGGCGGGAGTGTTCGCGGAAGAGAGGAGATATTGCCAGTTCGCGGCATGGTTCATGAACACATTCACCTGCGTGCCTTCCGAAACATTGCGGTCGAAGGATTCGTCGAGGAGTTGTCCCTTCCAGTCTTCAAGCATTTGTGTGTCGGGTCCGAGAGCGGTGGCGGCCCAGGCGCTTTCGGCAAAAAATCCCCCCGACCAGTTCGCGGTGCGGCTGAGGAAGAGATGAAAAACACTTTGATCCGAATCAACCCGTGCGGCCTCGATTTTTTCTCCGTGGTTTTCGGGCACGCGGACGGGGCGTTTGACTTGCGCAGTCAGACCGCCGAGTGACGCAATGGCGGTGAGCTTTTCCTCGATCCCGCGAATTTCCTCTGGGGTAGGGGAGTGATCCAAAACCAGGCCAGGCGCCAATTCCTCGCAGTCAATCAAAACGATGCGGTTGTTGCTGAAGACTTGGCGGACATTCACCGTGGAGTTCGCAAAACGGCCTTGGAAAAATTGGTCCTCCGCGGTCGAGTCCACTTTCCGCGAGCCGCTTGAGGCGTGGCTGATTTTCCTGTCCACGCGGATGATGACGGCCCAGGAGTTGCTTCCGGGGGCTTCGTCGCTTTTCAGTGAGAGTGAGGAGGAGGCGTCGGCGGCATTGGGGTTTACGAGCGGCGGCATCGCCTCTCCCTTGGCGCCGTCCTCTAGAAGTTTGAAAAGTTCGGCGGTATTGGGGGCCTCCAATCGGTGGCATTTGATCTGGAGTAGAACATTGCCCGAATATTCCTGATCGATCTCCACGGACGACGCGCTGACATTTCCATGGATCAGCTTATCGTAAAGCTGGAATCGGCTCCGTGTGTGCTCGCGCTCGGGAGGTTCTGGTTTTTCGGGCTCGTCGGGGATTTCCTCCTCGGCGGGCTGCGCTTCCTCCTCGGCAGCCTCTGGGGCTTCCGGCGTCTCCTCTTCCCCCGCCGCCAAGGTCGATTCGCGCAAAGGCATCAAGAAACCTCCCAAAACCAGTGCAAGAGTCAGAGCCCTCTGGACAAAGCGCAGTTTCACCGGCAAGCGAGATTCGGTGTAGGTGAGAAAACTTTTGGGCGGCGGGACCGCCAATCGATTAAAGAGCGGCCGCCTGGGCGAGGAAATTCTGCACGGTCTCCTTAGCCTGATCCTCGGTCATCTCAGGGGTTATGCGTCCGATCTCTTTCTCGTTGGCGCTGTCGATGAGGATTATGGTGCCGCTCTCACGATTTTCATTGGTGTAGACTTCGTCCAAATCCATCGTCTGTGCGAGCATGGCGGATTGGTTGCGGGCGGCTGCGGTCGAGTGGTCGAATGTAACAAACAAAACAGGCTCTTGGCTAAACTGCGCCTTCAATGCGTCGAACTTCGTCGAGAGGCCTTTGCTGGGTTCGCAATCCTGCGCGTAGAAAAACACCGCCACCAACCGGCTGTCTTTCGGAGCCAAGGCGTGGGCGGAATTGATAGGGAAAAGGGATGCGAGGGCGAGTGTCAGAGCGAATAAGGTTTTTTTCATGGTGATGAAGGATTCAGAATTTTTTCAATAAGCCGCTGTATCTGCTCGGCCAAGTTATTTCCTGAGAAATAATCGGTGCCTAGGAAACCGACGGAATCGAGAAGGCGTCCGAAACCGACCGCCGTGCCCTTTGTCTACCGGCCCGCTATTTTGATTCCCAACATTCTTTAACGATGGTCGCCAGCAAGCGGAGCATGGCGATGAGGTCTTGGCGTGAGACCAAGGTTTTTACTCGCCACCTGCGCAGCTTGAGACGATCCACTCGGCGTAAGCGTGGCAG
>CAWUMN010000133.1:0-4233 GCA_963923595.1 uncultured bacterium | reverse complement strand
ATAGGTAGTCATCATGACGCCTTTTCTTCTTGGGTTGGCCCTTGGTTTCCTGGGCGCGGCAATTCCTGCTGTGTTTTATTATGGCAGGCATATCCGGCAATCGGCGGACGCAGTGGCGGCTCGTGAGCGCGCCGCGTTTTTGGAGAGCCAGTTGACTTCGGCGGAGGCCAGGGCGGGGAACCTTGCAGGCCAAATCCAGAATGAAAGCGCTTTGAGGTCCGCTGCCGAGACTTTGGCCAAACGCGTTCCCGATTTAGAGAGCGAGTGCCAGAATCTCCGGGATGCGGCGGCATCGCTCCAAGCTGCGAAAACACGGCTTGAGGCGGAGTTGGGTTATGAAAAGAGCGCAGCGGCCGAAAAGCTCGCCCTGCTCGAAGAGGCTCGAGCTAAGCTCGGTGACGCGTTTCAGGCCCTCTCGGCGAAGGCCCTCCAGAGCAATAACCAGAGTTTCCTCGAACTGGCCAAAACGAACCTCGCCCAGTTCCAGACCGAGGCGAAGGGTGACTTGGCGGCTCGCGAGAAGGCGATCGGCGAACTGCTGAAACCGATAAGCGACCAACTGGGCGATTTCAAAACCTCGATCTCGAAGGCGATGGACGAGGCCGGAAAGGAGCGGCACGGTTTGCAGGCCGAGGTGGCGACTCTTTCTCGCCTTAATCAAACCATCAGTGCCGAGGCGAAGAATCTCGCGAGCGCGCTCAAAGGCTCGAATAAAATCCAAGGCGACTGGGGCGAGATGATACTCGAGCATTTGCTGGAAGCCTCCGGCATTGCGAAGGGCGTGGGTTTCAGCGTCCAGCGCCAATACGAGAGCGAGGAGGAGAAACGCGGGAAGCCCGATGTGATTCTCAACCTGCCCGGCAACCGCTGCCTCATCGTGGACTCGAAGGTTTCGATCGATGCCTATGTCGCGCACTGTTCGACGGAGGAAGCGCTCGAGCGGCAGGCCCACTTGAAGCGCCATCTCGACTCGCTCCGTTCGCACATCGATGGCCTCTCGAAACGTGACTACCGGCGTCTCGAGGGGTTGAAGGGCACACTGGATTTCGTGGTCATGTTCGTGCCGGTCGAGCCCGCGTTCCTGTTGGCGATATCGCAGGACGAGACGCTTTTCATGGAGGCTTGGAAAAAGAATGTCCTGCTGGCGAGTCCCTCGACGCTTCTCTATGTGCTCCGGATTGTGGACCACATGTGGAGGCAGGAAAACCAAGCCCGCAACGCGCGCGAGATCGCAGACCGGGGTGCGAAGCTCTACGACAAATTCCAAACATTCGTCGGGGAGTTTCAAAAAATCGGCTCGGCTCTGGATACGGCCCGCAAGAGTTATGCGAGCTCATTTGATTATCTCGTCACCGGTCGGGGCAATCTTGTGAGCCAGGCCGAGAAACTCCGCGACCTCGGTGTGAAGCCCAGCAAAAGTCTTCCGCAGGCGATGATTGACCAAGCCAACTTGCTCGGGGATTCCGCGGATGCCGAGGATCAGTCCCGGTAGGTGCCAGTTGTGACGCCAACCTGACTGGTGGCGTGGAGTTCGCGGTGGAGATCGGTTCCGGCGCGGCGGTTGGCTAGGAGTTCGCGGTAGGCAGCGAGAATTTGGCGGGTTTCGGTGGCGGATTCCTCGAGCAATTCCACGCGAAAGTATCGCAACCCGGCGGCGTGGAATTTTTCGAAAAAGGCGGCACCGGTTTGAGCGGTGGAGTGGAAGAGCGTGTTGCGGCAGCCCACATCGGCGCGCAGCGGGTGTTGCATGCCCACGCGGTCGCGGAGGTGGACGCGGTGCTTCTCGCAGGGGCGGCCGCAATTGGTGTGATCTGTGCCGTTGGAGAGAAACGCCGCGAAGACGCAGTGCTCCATGTGAAACATCGGCATGTGGTGGTGGATCGTTAGCTCGAACCATTCCGGCGGCGCTTGGCGCAGGAGGGCGAAGATTTGGTCGGCGTTGAGATCGTGCGAAAGGGTGAGTCGCTCAAGGCCATGGTTTTTAAAGACCGAGGCTGTGACGGGGTTCGCGATGTTCAGCGAGAAATCACCGAGGAGGCGAAGGGAGCTTTTGGCGAAATGCTCGATGCCGCCGATGTTCCGGACGAGAACGCCATCGGGTTGGGCGTTGGCGATGAGTTTGAAAAATCCCTCCTCGCCGGCTTTCTGGATGCGAGGGGTCGCGAGGAAAATGGCGGTTGTGGAGAACGCCGAACGCGCGGTGGCGACGGCGTCCTTGTAGCGGCGGATGTCTTCGTAATCGATGAGGATTTCGTCGATGCCGGCATCCAGTGCGGCTTGGAGTTGGTCGGGCGTTCTGACGAGAACAGACAAGCGGGCTTCATTGCTCGCGGGATTTTGGTGGCCAGGCAAAAGCTCGGTCAACGAGCAGCGCGGCGAGGTGTCGCGGGTTTGGGTTGAGAGACGGTCCACCAGTTCGCGGCGAAGCCGATTCAACTCGGAAAGCGGAAGGATGGTCGCGCCGAGGATTTGGAAATCGAGTTGGCGAAGAACGAAGCCGGTTCCTCCGAGCTTGCCAAGTTGGGCGCGGAGGGATTCCTGGGTGAGGGGATGGGTGCGGGCGGCTTCGAGCGGAATGCGGGAGTTGACTTCGATTTCGCCCGAGCGGATTCGCAGGGGCTCGCCGGGCTGACCGCTGATGACGAGATCCAGTGGCCGGAGTCGATTGGATCGAGGAGGCAAACGACCCGAGAAACTGGCGCGAAGTTCTCGGTCGAGCGCTGGATCGCTGGTTTTCCAAATCCTCGCTCCGACAGGAATCTGGCGGAAGTCGATTTTGCCATGTTCGAAGAAAACGCGCCGTCCCCGCACCCCGAAAATCCTCCCGCCTTGTTCGCGCTCGGTGTCCCCTCCGGTGTCGAACACCACGCCGTCGCCGGGTTTGAGATCCACGGCCAACGAATCGAGTTCGACATGGTCGCGGGCGGATTCATTAACGAGACCGACAAAGGCACCGCGTTTTTTTCCAAACCGGGCGCCGACGAGTTCTTGGTGGTTCACGCCATGCAACCAGCCGGGGTAGAGTCCGCGCGAGAAAGTCATCTCGAGTCGATACCAGTCCTCGGGCGCGATTTGCTCGAATTTCTCGGCCAGAGCGGCGTCAATGGTCTTGCGGTAGACGCTTGTGACGGCCGCGACATACTCTGGCGACTTGAGGCGGCCCTCGATTTTGAAGGAGCGCACGCCGCGCGCGATAAGCTCGGGGATTTGATTTACGGCGGCGAGGTCTTGGGGCGACAGGAGGTAGCGTTTGTCGCCGAGGTCTTGTAGCGCGCCATCGACAATCAATTCATACGGCATCCGGCAGGCTTGGGCGCATTCGCCGCGGTTTGCGCTCCGGCGCCCGAGGGCTTCGCTGGTCAGGCATTGGCCTGAATAGGCCACGCAAAGCGCGCCGTGGACGAAGGTCTCCAGTGGCAGGCCGGGCGGGAATTTTTCCAGCTCGCGAAGCGAGAGTTCGCGGGCGAGCACGACTTGTTTGACTCCGAGTTTTTCGGCGAAGCGAACGCCCTCCGGCGAGGTGATCGTCATTTGCGTGGAGGCGTGGATGCGCAGGTCTGGAAACATTCGGCGCGCGATTTCGGCGAGCCCGACATCCTGGATGATCACGGCATCGACTCCGGCCTTGTGTAGGGCTTGGAGTTCGGCGACCGCGTCGGGCAATTCCTCGGTGAAGATCAGGACATTGAGGGTCACATAACCCTTCACGCCGTGGCTGTGTAGGAAACGCATAACCTCGGGCAATTCCTCCTCGCGGAAATTGTCAGCGCGCATCCGGGCGTTGAACTTCGAGAGTCCAAAAAAGACGGCGTCCGCGCCGTTGGCCACGGCGGCCCGAAGGCAATCCCAGTCCCCGGCGGGGGAGAGAAGTTCGGGCGTTTCCATCAATTCACCGGGGCCATGATGATCCGGATTTCGGGGTCTTCCTGGCGCTTGTCGAGGTAGATCGGGGCGGGGTTTGTATTGATGACTTCGCAACCGGTCAGCAGAAACTCGGGATAGAAGCGGTCGCTGGCGGGCTCGTAGACGGTCTCTCCGGTGAAACGGCCCTGCAGGCGGTATTCATAGTTGTTGTCATCGCCGATGTTGTTGCGGAGGCGGTCGGGAGCTAGGCGGGTTTGCTCATTCAGCATGACGAGTTTCGCGGTTTTCCACGGCTGGCCGGGTTCGCGCACCCAGCCCCACATTTTGTAGTCCTTCTTATACATGCGGCGCCCGATGAAGTAGTTTCCA
>CAWUMN010000132.1:0-4377 GCA_963923595.1 uncultured bacterium | reverse complement strand
ATGTCGCCGGCGCGGATGTATTCCTGCGCGCGGTCGACCATGGCGTGGTATTCCTCGCGGGTGGTGTTCGAAGTGGATGGCGCGGGTGCGGGGGTGGTTTCGGTGAAAATGGGGTCGAAGGCGAGGGGTTGGCGTAGGTTTTCCAGAATGCCTTGAATCCTCGCAGCGGCGGCGTCATAAGCCGCGCCGGGGTCGCCATCTTCCGGGAAAACATTCGCAACAATTCGAATTCGGCGGCGGCGGTGGTCGAAGACGACAACCGTCTCAGTGACCATGAAAAACATGTCGGGGATGCCGAGTTCGTCTTTCGGCGGAGCGGCGATGGTCGGCTCGAACCAGCGGATGCAATCGTAGCCGAGGTAGCCCACGGCGCCGCCGAGAAACGGGGCGATCGCAGGGTCGGACGCCACGCGATACGGTGCCATCCATTTCTCCAATTCATCGAGAGGATCGCGCGCGGCTTCGAAGGTTCGGTTCGCGCCGCCTTCGCAGATCGTGATGTTTTTTCCCGTGGCGGTGAATGTGGCCTTAGCGCCGAAGCCGAGGAACGAGTAGCGGCCGACTTGGTCGCTCTGCTCGGCGGACTCGAGAAGGAACGACGGAGCCTCGCCGCAGAGCTTGGCGAAGGCCGAGACCGGCGTGTCGGAATCGGCGACGATCTCGCAGGAGACGGGCAAGACGCGGGCCGTGGCCGCCTTTTCCAGAAAAGCGGAGCGCGGCGGATCGAGGGGAATCATGAAAATGAAACCTTGGGGGCTTGGCGCTCGGCGGCGTTGTCCACTTGGAACAACTCGGCTGCCGCGAAGTTGAAGAGGCCTGCAATGATATTGGTCGGGAAAACCTCGCGCTTCGTGTTGTAGGCCATCACCGAGTCGTTGTAGGCCTGCCGCGCGAAGGCGACCTTGTTTTCCGTGGAGGTCAGTTCCTCGGTGAGTTGCATCATGTTTTGGTTCGCCTTGAGGTCGGGGTAGTTCTCGGCGACGGCAAGCAATCGGCCAAGAGCGCCGGTGAGACCCGCCTCGGCGCCAGCGAGTTCGCGCATGGCGGAGGGATCGCCGGGATTCGCGGCGGCTCGGCCTCCGGCGGATTGGGCGAGGTTGCGGGCCTGCGTGACGGCTTCGAGCGTTTTGCTCTCGTGCTGCATGTAGGCTTTCGCGGTTTCGACCAGGTTCGGGATGAGGTCGTAGCGGCGTTTGAGCTGAACATCGATCTGCGAGAAGGCGTTTTTAAAGCGGTTCCGCAGGATGACGAGCGCGTTGTATTGGCCGATGACAAACACCAGCGCCAGCACCGCGATGGCCGCGAGGATAATGAAAAAGATAATCAAGGCACCCATGGGCGCGAACTTTCTCCCCCGGCATGATGGCGCGCAACCCCAAAAACGGACACGCAAGGAGGAAAACCCCCTCGCTGGTTGTAAAACCCGGCCGATCCTGACAAGCATTCCGCCCAATGGTGCGACAACTCGGCCAAGTAATTTTGGGGATCGTGCGCGATACCGGCGATTTCACGCTGTTTTGCGGACGCGCGTTTTTGTCGCTGCCGAAAACCCGCCGCCTGCCGCGCCGCATCCTGCGCGCGGTCTATGAGCAGGGCGCGGTGTGTTTACCCGTCATCGCGATCGTCGGGGTTTTCACAGGCCTCGTGCTGGGATTGCAGGGCTACCATGTGCTGAGCCGGTTCGGATCCGAGGGCCTGCTGGGCACGCTGGTGTCGCTTTCGCTCGTGCGGGAAATGGCTCCGGTGCTGGCGGCGTTGATGCTTGTCGGCCAGGCGGGGTCGGCCTTTGCTGCGGAGTTGGGAATCCAGCGAAACACCGAGCAGATCGCCGCGCTGGAGACGATGGGCGTGAACAGCCTCGGCTACCTCGTGGCGCCGCGCGTGGTCGCCGCACTACTGGTTTTTCCCGCTCAGGCGGCGCTGTTTGTCGTCCTCGGCCTTTGGGGAGGCAGCCTCTCGGGGTCGGTTTTGCTTGGGGTTGATTCCGGGGTCTATTGGTCTTCGGTCGAGCGCGCAGTCGAATTCCGCGACCTGCGCGAGTGTTTCCTGAAAGCTGCAAGCTTCGGTCTACTCACGACCTCGATCTGCGCCTATATGGGCTACAACGCTGACCGCAATACCTCCTCCGCCGGTGCTCGCGCGGTGAGCGCCTCGACCACCCGCGCCGTGGTCTTTTCGAGCATCATGGTGCTGGTCGCCGATTATGTGATCAGCTCGTTTTTCGTCTGAAATGGAGACCACGGATTTCGCGCTGGAGGTGGTGGGGTTGGAAAAGGGCTTTGACGGAAACGCCGTGCTGAAGGGCGTGGATCTTCATGTCCCGCGCGGAAGTGTCTTCACCGTGCTCGGGCCGAGCGGCACAGGAAAATCCGTCCTCCTCAAGTGCATCGGGAACATCCTCGCGCCGGACTCGGGGCGGATCGTCTTCGAGGGCCGCTCGCTCAACGAACCGGCGGCGAGGGAGGATTTCCGGAAACGCTGCAGCTTTCTCTTCCAGGGCAACGCGCTGTTCGACTCGCTCACGGCGCTGGAAAATGTCGCCCTCCCTCTCGAGCAGACGACCCAACTGGGCAAGCAGGAAATCCGCGAGCGCAGCCTGGAGGCCCTGCGCCAGCTCGAGATGGAGGATTTCGCGGAGCGCCACCCCGGGCGCCTGTCCGGCGGAATGCAAAAGCGTCTTGCCCTCGCCCGAGCGATCGTTACACAACCCGAGATCGTGCTTTTCGACGAACCCACCGCTGGTCTCGACCCGCTCCGCCGAAATGCCGTTTTCTCAATGATCGCCAAATACCAGCGCCGCTTCCGCTTTACAGCCCTCGTCGTTACTCACGATGTCCCCGAGGCTTTGGCCGCGAGCGACCGCGTCGCCCTCCTAAACCAGGGCCGCATCGCTTTTGAGGGAACGCCCGCCGCATTTGCGGCATCCAGCGAATCGGTGGTCACGCTTTTCCGCGACAGCGTGGACGCCCTCCGCCAATCCCTCGCCGCCATCCGCGCTCCGCACCCCGCCACTTCATGAAAAAACACAAAGTAGAGTTTTTGGTTGGTCTCTTCGCCCTGCTCTCCATCGCTGCGCTGGCTTGGCTTACGCTCCAAGCTGGTGCCGGTTCGATGCCGGCCGGCGAGACCTACTTGATCGAGTCCCGCTTCACCAACGCCGGCGGGCTCCACTCCGGAAGCAGCGTCCTCCTCTCCGGCGTCACCGTCGGCCGCGTTGAGGATGTGCGGATGGAGCCGTCGGACTACAGCGCGATTGTGACCTTGCGCATCCTTTCTGCTCTGCGCCTGCCGAGCGACTCGATGGCCTCGATCAAAACCTCCGGTCTCATCGGCGACAAATTTGTTTCGCTCTCGCCCGGCGCGGAGGAGACATATCTGGAACCCGGCGCGCGCATCATCATGACCGAATCCGCCGTGGACCTCGAATCCCTCATAGGAAAAATGGCCTTCGGGGCGGTTGACAAAGCCAACGAAACGAAAGATCAAAAAACCGAATAACCACCCGTGAAAACCATCTGCCTTCTGCTTTCGTTAATCGTGTCGTTGTCCATAGGAAAGGCGTTCGCCTCGACCTCCGACGCAGAGGATTTTCTTAAAAAAGCCGTCGGCGAGGTCGTGGATGTCGCCAAAAAATCCTCCGACAGCGAAACCCTCGCCTCTGGAGTCCGCCCGATTCTTCTGAAAACCATCAGCTTCGACGCGATGACCCGCCGCGCCGTGGGTCCGGGCTGGCGTCAATTCACCGAGCCTGAGCGCAAGGAGGCCATCGCGCTCTTCACCACGCTCATCATTCGCAATTATTCGGCGAAATTCACTCCCGGCGAGTTGCCCGATGTCGTCTACAAAGCCGCCACCGAAACCGCCCCCGGCCGAGTCGAGGTTGCCACCACCACGCTCTACAAAGGCAGCCGCTACGAAGTCGTCTACCGCCTCGAGCAACCCGACGGCAAAGGCTGGCGCGTCACGGATGTTGTCATCGAAGGCGTGAGCATGATTGCCAACTACCGCGGGCAATTCGATGCCCAGTTCATGTCCGGCGGCGCCCCGGCCGTCCTCGGCTCGCTCAAGAAATCCTCGGCTTCATCCGTCAAATGAACACCCGCCGATTCGCCTTTTACCTCCTAGGCGCATTGGCCGCCGCATTCGCCCCGGAAGCTCCCGCCGAGAGCAACCGCATTTACACCTTCACCACCCAAGGAGCCGTGCCGGTGGATTTGAGCAAAGGCGGACTCCCGAAAAATTCCTACGAAACCTACTACCTCGAGGGCGCCCTTCCCAAACAGCCTGCTTCACCCAAGCCGAAAGCCACCCCAAAACCCCGGGCGACTCCAAAAATCACGCCAACACCTAAGCCCCAGCCCCTGTCTCTTATACACA
>CAWUMN010000131.1:0-4385 GCA_963923595.1 uncultured bacterium | reverse complement strand
GGAATCGACTCTGGTTCGCAAAATAGCGGTTTTTGACATGACACAAAGGTGTCTATTTTGTGCCTTGAGGTCAAGGCGTGCCGGCTGTCAGGCGCGGATCGCTTCGGCTATGGGCTTCACGAAGGCTGCGATTTTTTCGGGGAGGTTTTGGGCGGCGCCGTTTTCGCCGATGCGGCGGACGATCGCGCTACCGACAACCACGGCGTCGGACTCGCGGGCGACTTCTGCGGCTTGGGCGGGAGTGGAAATTCCGAAGCCAACCGCCACGGGAAGCGTGGTGTGTTTTTTAATCTCTGCGACCTGCGCGGCGATGCCGGTCGAGAGGCTTACTTGCTCGCCGGTGACGCCTTCGCGGGAGACATAGTAGATGAACCCCTCGGCGGATTTCGCGATGAGTTCCATGCGCTCGGGAGGGGTCGTGGGCGCGATGAGACGGATCGAGAGGAGGCCATGGGATTTCATCAACTCCGCATTGCGCGCGGCCTCGTCGGGCGGGAGGTCGAGGATGAGCAGGCCATCGGCTCCGGCGGCGGCGGCGTCGCTGTGGAAGCGGTCGAATCCGTAGATGTAGATGGGGTTCAGGTAAGTGAAGAGGACGATGGGAATCTGCGAGGTTTTGCGGATTTCGCGAATGGCATCGAGGACTCCGGCGACGGTGGCCCCGGCGGCGATGGCGCGTCCGGCGGCGGCTTGGATCGTGGCTCCATCGGCCAAGGGGTCGGAAAACGGAATGCCGAGTTCGACGATGTCCACGCCGGATTGCTCGAGGGCTGCGACGAGTGCGGGCGTGGATTTCAGGTCGGGGTCGCCGGCGGTGATGTAGGCGATGAAGCCGGGTTGCTTGGCGGCGCGGAGGGTTTGGAATTTTTCGTCGATGCGGTTCATGGATTGGATGATTTTTCGAGGCCCCGGGCGATCCAGACGCCGAGCAGGGCGATGTCGGCGGGCGTGACGCCGCTGAGGCGGGCGGCTTGGCCGAGGGTTTCGGGGCGGACTTTGGTGAGCGTCTGGACAGCCTCGAAGCGGAGGCCGTTGATTTTGGAAAAGTCCACCCAGTCCGGGATCGGCTTGCTTTCGTGTCGGGCAGTGCGAGCGATCTGGTCCTCCTGACGCTGGATGTAGCCCGCGTATTTGAGATCGGTTTCGAGTTGCTCCCAGACGGTATCGGGAAAATTCGAGCGGATGTCGGCGGGAAGTTTGTCGCAGGTGTTTTCCGGACGCTTGAGCCAGCGTTCGAGTGGCAAGGAGTCGATGCGGAATTCGCCGAGTCGGGCACGCAACTCGGCGAGTTGGTTTTTTTTCACCGCGTGGCGGGAAGCCCGCTCGCCATCGACGAGTCCGAGTTCCACAGCTTTGCCGGTGAGGCGGATATCGGCGTTGTCCTGCCGGAGGAGGAGGCGGTATTCGGCGCGGCTGGTAAACATCCGGTAGGGCTCGGGTGTGCCGCGCGTGACGAGGTCGTCCAGCATCACGCCGATGTAGGCCTCGTGACGCGCGATGGCGAGCGGTGGCTTGCCGAGGCGCTTCAATGCGGCGTTCGCGCCGGCAACAAGGCCCTGCGCGGCGGCCTCCTCGTAGCCGGAGGTGCCGTTGATTTGTCCTGCGAAATAGAGGCCCGGCAGGCGTTTTGTTTCCAGCGTGGTGTGGAGTTGGGTGGGAGGGCAGTAGTCGTATTCCACCGCGTAGCCGGGTCGCAAAATCTCGGCGTTTTCCAGCCCGCTCACGCTGCGGATGAAGGCGTATTGCACCTCGAACGGCAGGCTCGTGGAGATGCCGTTCACATAAATCTCATCGGTGTGGCGACCCTCGGGTTCGAGGAAAAGTTGGTGCTGGGGCTTGTCGGAAAATTTAACGACCTTGTCCTCGATGCTCGGGCAGTAGCGCGGGCCGACGCCTTCGATTTTGCCCGAATAGAGCGGGGATTTGTCGAGGTTGGAACGGATGATCTCGTGGGTTTTCTCGTTCGTGTAGGTGATCCAGCAATCGATCTGGCGGGCGTGGAATGTGCCGTCGCGCCATTCGTTGAGCGTGTGGACATCGTCCTCGCCGCGACGGATCGTGTCGGCCAGGTAGCTGAAAAGCGGCGGCGGGTTGTCGCCGGGCTGGCGTTCGCACTTGGAAAAATCAATGCTTTTGGCGAGCAGTCGGCAGGGAGTTCCCGTCTTGAACCGCGCCACCTCGAAGCCGAGTTCGCGCAGGCAATCGCTGAAGGTCGAGACGGTGTCGCCGAGACGGCCGCCGCTCTGGTTTCGCAAGCCGACATGCAGCAGGCCGCGCATGAAGGTGCCGGTGGTGACAACGACCGCAGGGGCGTTGAAACGCAGGCCCAAATTGGTTTCCACGCCCTCGAGCCCATTGTCTCCCGTGACGAGCCGCGTGACATTCGCCTGCTTGATGTCGAGGCGAGGTTCGCGCTCGAGGATCGCCTTCATGCGAAACTGGTAGGCCTTCTTGTCGCACTGCGCGCGGGGCGCGCGAACGCTCGGGCCCTTGGTGGCGTTGAGCATCCGGAACTGAATGCCGGTGGCGTCGGCATTGAGGCCCATCGCCCCGCCGAGGGCGTCGATCTCGCGGACCATGTGGCCTTTTGCCAGCCCGCCGATCGCGGGGTTGCAGGACATCTGGCCGACGGTGTCGGCGTTTTGCGTCAGCAGGAGAGTTTCGCAGCCAAGTCGCGCGGAGGCGAGGGCCGCCTCGATGCCCGCGTGGCCGGCTCCGATGACGATGACATCGAAATTTTTTGGATAGACGAAATCGCTCAAGTTACTCGGTCGCGATGCCGTGCTCGGAGAGCTTTTGATTGAGGGCCTCGGGGGAGAGTTTGAAGCTGTTTTTCAGAATGATATCGCCGGCCACGAAGTTGTCGAAGGTGCCCCGGATCGCCACATTTTCGCCAACGACGATGAAGGATTGTTGGTTCGAAAGGTTGCCAGCCCAGTCGCGGTGAAAGACCGTGGCTTTGGTGTCATTGTCGGAAATGCTCACAACGCCCGAGGGGATGTCATCCTGGTCGAAAATGGCCTTCACATCGGGGGTGGTTTGGTTTGGCAGTTGCATGGTCACTGCGAGCGGGTCGCCATCATTGTCATCGGACTGCTCGACCCTTCCGACCCGACCATACACGCAGACTCGCATTCCGTTGTATTTCTGAAGCGCGTCATCGGGTTGGTTTGCAAAATCCTGAACGATTTGCTGGAGGGTCACAAACCCATCGGGTGGCAGAGGAGCGAGTTGGGATTGGGAAAAGGCCGCCAGGACGGTGGCGAAAACGATGAGCGATGTGATCGAGAGGGTTTTCATATCGAGCCGGAACCATGCGCCATCCGCTCCCGATCCTCAACGCAAAAACCCGCCGAAATCATTCGCCATGCCGCTCGGGGATGGGAAAACTCGGGGCGGTGATGAAGTCCGACATCGAAGAATTCCTCATGTATCTGGCCACCGAGCGCGGCCTCTCCGAGCGCTACCAACTCACCGTTCAATACTCGCTCGAGGTTTTCCTGAGCTGGCTGGAAAAAAACACCCCGGTTCGCTCGTGGCAATCCGTTGAGCAAACGCAGATCACCGACTTTCTGGTTTTTCGAAAACGCTCGGGCCTTCAGGCGTCCTCGGTTCGTCTCGATGCCGTCGCGATCCGGATTTTCTTTCGCTTTCTGACCTCCCGGCGAGGTTGGCCCACGAATCCCGCCGCGACCCTTGTCCTTCCGCGACCCGAGAAGCACCTGCCTGAAACCTTGCGACCCGATCAAGTGCTCAAGCTCCTTGAGAGCATCGGGCCGAACGACCCGCTGGGCCAGCGCGACCGGGCGATGATGGAACTCCTCTACTCCAGCGGGCTGCGCGTCTCGGAGTTGTGCGATGCCCGGCTCGAAAACATCGACCTCGACGCGGGCTTCATCCGCGTCACCGGCAAAGGCAACAAGACCCGCCTCGTCCCTCTCGGCAAGCCCGCTGCAGATGCGATCCGCGCCTACCTCGACCGAGAGCGCCCGGAACTCGTCACCAAAAAAACCGGCGCCGAGATTTTCCTCTCCGTCCGTGGAAAAAAACTCACCACCCCGCGCATCCGGCAACTCATCAAGCAATATGCCGCCCGCGCCGGCCTCGAGATGAATGTCTATCCCCACCTCATGAGGCACAGTTTCGCCACGCACCTGCTGGGCGGCGGCGCCGACCTGCGCATCATCCAGGAACTCCTCGGGCACGCCGACATTTCGACCACGCAAATCTACACGCATGTCGAAAACAGCGGCCTCAAAGCCGTGATCAAAAAATTCCATCCCCGCGCCTGACGAACCCGCCGCTCGCCACGCGGCCCCGATTCCGACAAGCTCACGCCATGCTCATCGATACCCACGCGCACCTCGATTATCCCGATTTCGCCA
>CAWUMN010000130.1:0-4391 GCA_963923595.1 uncultured bacterium | reverse complement strand
TCGGGAGTCATGGCGCAAGCTCGGCAAGGCGGCGGAGGTATTTGTAGGAAAAAATCCCGGTTGAGTGTCCATCGCCCCATTTTGGCTGGATCGCGTAGCCGCCGACGCCCTGCCATCCGGCGAGGTCGAAGCTCTTCTCGTTGTAGGAAACAGGCGGGCGGACGACATGTCCCATCACATCCGGCTCGCCGCCGCAGGCCGCGCACGGGCAGTGGCGGCGGAGGAATTCCTGCGGCAGGTAGGTTTCGACTCCGTCGCTCCACGCGATGGCTAGTTCGGTTCCGATTTTTTGGATGGTGGAAGGTTGGAGGACAGGAATCATGCGGCGGATTTGGTGATGTGTGGCGGCTTCAAATAAATCGGCTCGGCCGGGCCGAACTGGCTCGTATGTCGTGCCAGAAAACGCGCTTGCGGGGCCTCGTAACAAGCCGAATCCAGCAGCGGGCTGGTGGAAAAAACCGGAACCCCCTCGGCAAGTCGGGCGGTCGCTTGGTCGGGCGGAAGCAAATCGATCGGGTGCGCCAGCGCCCCGTGGCGGATGTGAGCGAAAAACCACTGCCCCGCGCGCGCGTCGCCGATCACGAAATACTCGGGCGCGTCGTAGCCGAACACCGACGGAATGCCTTTCCATTCGGCTCGGCGGGCCTTCGCCAGTCCCCATGCGGCGGCGATCGAGGCGCGGAGGCCATTGTAGCTGCCCGGCCCGGTGCCGACGAGGACCCGGGCGAAATCATCACAACGGCAGACAGCCTCCTCGAGGGCCGCGAAAAACTCGACGCCGCGCCCGCGAGGATTTTCAAAATCGAGGGAGAAAAAATGCCGGTCGCCCTCGGTGACCGCGATGCTGCCGCGTCCGCTGGAACATTCGATCGTGAGCGTTTTCACGAAATCCTCCGGATTTTTCTGGCTTCGCCATCCATCGAAAAAGCGAGCCGGAGCGTGCTAGGCGGAAACGCCTCGGGAAATTTGTCGCCCCACTCGATGGCGGTGATGGTCGGTCCGGCAAGCAAATCATCGAAGCCCAGCGCCGCTAAATCCTCAGACGACTCGAGGCGGTAGAGATCGAGGTGGACGAATGGAAAACGCCCGCCGGGATATTCGTGAACGAGCGTGAATGTCGGGCTCGAAACCTCGTCCGCACCGCATCCGAGGCCTTCGGCGAGGCCTTTCACAAAAGTCGTCTTCCCCGCGCCGAGCGGTCCTTCGAGACTCAAAACCTCGCCACCGAGCAGCGTCCCGGCGAGTCGGCGTCCCGCCTCGCGCGTTTCTGCTTCGGATCCGCAAAACCACTCCGTTGCCGGGAACGGATTTTCGAGGTGTGCGTTTGCCATGTTGAGAGCAATTTAGTTCGCTTGAACCAGCCATGACAATGCCTTCCCTCATTCCGCTCGCGCGCCAAGGAATGCTTCTGGCGATTCTTCTGCTGGTTGGCGCCTGCAGTCGACCAGCCTCCATCCATCCCGAGGTCGAGACCATCCGTGAGATCGAGAGGAACCTCGAAAGATTCAAGGCCAACCCGAACATGGCCACGCTCGAGACGCTCGACAAATCCTTCGACAAAATCCAAGTGCAGATCGATGCGCTGAAGGCGCAGGGCGACACGGTGCAGGCCGATCTTTACCGCCGACAGGCCTTTACGCTCCGCTACGAATACCGCGCCGTGCGCCGCGAGTTCATCCGCTGGAGCAACGAGCAGTTGAACAAGAAAACCAAGCCCCCGCTAGATTAGATCGACCTTGGCGGACGGGCGGAGGCGTTGCTCGATCGCGCGGAGGTTTTGATCCAAGGCCTCGAGTCCGAACCGGGCGACATTTTCCCGCGCGGCCTCGCGCATCGCATCCAAACGCTCGGGGTCGTCGGCGAGGGATTCGAGAGCATTTGCCAAAGCCGAGGCGTCGCGGACGGGGACTAAAAATCCATCGATCCCATTGCGAACGACCTCGCCGCAGTTCGGCGTGGTAACGACCGGCAGACCGTGCGCCATGGCTTCGAGTTGGGTGAGTGCGAAGCCGTCCGAGATCGTCGGCAAAACAAAAACATCCGCCTTGCGGTAAAACTCGCGCACGCGGTCGCGAGTCACCGCGCCGTGGAAGGTGACATTTGCCGGGGCGGTGACGACATGCTCGTCGGCGATGGAGATCGGGCCGGCGACATCAAA
This sequence comes from uncultured bacterium, assembly GCA_963923595.1. Taxonomy (GTDB): domain Bacteria; phylum Verrucomicrobiota; class Verrucomicrobiia; order Chthoniobacterales; family Terrimicrobiaceae; genus UBA967. Next base: position 2,233 of record CAWUMN010000130.1, on the reverse strand, counting down.
TCGGAACTCTTTCTTGTCTAGCTTCCGTGCGGCTTCGAGGAGGTATTGGATGCCTTTGCGGATATTCACCTGCCCGAGATACAGCACACGGAGCGGGCCGTCGGGGCGCGGAGTTTTTTCCGTTTCGTTCTCCTCCGGCTCGTAGGCGAGGGGAACGATGGCGATTTTTTCGGAGGGCACCCCAAGCTTCACCAGCGCATCGAGGGTCCATTTCGAATTCACCATCACCACATCGGCGAGCGCCCACTCGGCCTTGCGCCAGACCAAATACTCCTCGGGCACGAGTAACGGCGCTTTTGCCCATCCGGGCCAGAGCCGCTCCTCCTCGCGGACCATTTCGACCTCAACCTGCGAGGGGTCCATTTGGCAAACCACGGTCGCCGCGCCTTGGTTCTTCGCCCACGCGGCGGCTTCGAGAAAGCCCGTGTCGTAGCCGAAGAAGATCGTGTTTTTCCAATCCTGCTCACGGCGTTTCGCCATGGCCGCCCGTGTTTGCTTCCCGAACCGGCTCCCGATTTTGAGAAACTCGGAGTAGGGCTCGCGGCGCCTGCCGAATTTTCCGCGAAGTCCGGCCAGCAGGGCATCGGCATTGAAGGCATAGACTTCGGCGTCGCTCAAATCCTCGTGCCGCCGCGTCAGTAGGCGCTTGGCGCCGGCGAGGCGGGCGAGCGGACTCCAGATTCCCTCGGACCAGTAGTCGGTGAAAACCGCCTCAAGCCTGCCCGAGCGGTGGAGCACGCGCGGTATGGCGTAGTGCTCCCGGGCTCCGATCTGCGCGCAGATCCAGGAAGTGCTGGGAGCATGGACTTTGAAGCGTTGCCTTGTAATAGCGTCTTAAAAAACCAGCAAATGTCCGGAGCGGGAAATCAAAAAGAGGCGGGCGGGTTTTTGTCGGCGATGATCAAAAGGCCGCGCAGGGTCAGGAGCGGATCGACATGGTCGAAGAGGCGAAGTTTTCCGGCGATGAGCTTGGCGTCGCCTCCTGTGGCCACGACGACGGGTTTCTTGCCGCGAAACGCCTCGGTGGTTATTTGCGCGAGGATTTCGCGGATCAGGCCGCGATAGCCGTGGACCGCGCCGGAGAGCATGGCGCCGGCCGTGGAGCGGCCGACAGCGGACTTCGGCTCTTTCAATTTCACCAGCGGAAGCAGGGCGGTTTTTTCGTGGAGGTAGTTCGTCATCGCGTTGAGGCCGGGAGCGATCACGCCGCCGATGTAGGAGCGCTTGGGCGAGAGGACATCGAATGTCACCGCCGTGCCGAAATCCACGACGATGGCCGGAGCTCCGTAAAGAGCCGCGCATGCTGCCGCGTTGGCCAGGCGGTCGGCTCCGATGGATTCGGGATTCGGGTAGTCGATGCCGACGCCGAGATCGAGGTGCGGACCAAGGATGACCGTTTTTGGAAAAGCCGAGAGGACTGCGGCGTTTTTGGCGGGAACAACCGAGGAGAGAAAAACAGAGTCGGGTTTGGTTTTTCCTGCGAGCGCGCGGAGGGTGGCGGGATTCAGTTCCGGTGTTGGAATTCGATGAACCCGGCCGATGCTCGTGCCGGTGGCCACGGCGGCTTTGGTGAAGCTATTGCTGATGTCGATGAGAAGCGTGCGTTTCACTAGGTGCGTTCGGGTTTCGAGACCACGGCGGCAACAACGAGATCGCCAGTGACATTCAATGTGGTGCGGCACATGTCGAGGAAGCGGTCGATGCCAAGAATGATCGCGATGGCATCGGCGGGAACGCCGATGGTCAGCAACACGCCGACCACGAGAGGCAGCGAGCCGCCGGGCACGCCGGCGGTTCCGATACCTGCCATCACGCACATCATGGCGACAACGAGTTGCTGGCCGAGGGTGAGTTCCACGCCGAAAACTTGGGCCAGAAAAAGCACCGTGACTCCCTCGTAGAGTGCGGTGCCGTTTTGGTTCGCACTGGCGCCAACCGTCAGCACGAACCGCCCGATGCGGGCGGGAATGCCGAGGTTTTGCTCGGCGACGCGCAAGGAGACAGGGAGAGTCGCGTTGCTCGAAGAGGTGCTGAAAGCCGTCACGATCGCCTCGCGGGACTGGACGAAAAACTCCCACGGCGAGCGTCCTGCGAAAAACCGCAACGCGAGCGGATAGACGACGAATTGCTGCAAGCCGAGTCCCAGCAAAACCACGCCGACATATGCTCCGAGCGTGGTGAACAAGTCGAGCCCCAGCCGCGCCGCCACGGCGAATCCGAGGCAGGCGACGCC
>CAWUMN010000129.1:0-4434 GCA_963923595.1 uncultured bacterium | reverse complement strand
TCCTCGGCATGCACAAAATCCAGGAGCGCCCCGTCGTGGTGAACGGCCAGATCGTCGCCCGCCCCATGATGTATCTCGCCCTCAGCTACGACCACCGCGTCGTGGACGGCAAAGAAGCCGTGACCTTCCTCATCCGCGTGAAGGACTGCATCGAGAACCCCGCGCGCCTGCTCCTCGGAGCATAAAAAAACCGGGCACAAACCCGGATCGGAAATCGGGCCGGAGAGATTCGAACTCTCGACCTCTTGAACCCCATTCAAGCGCTCTACCAAGCTGAGCCACGGCCCGATTTAGAGCCGACAATCTCGTTCCCCGATCCGCGAAACTCAAGAAAGAATATTGCCCCTCGGCACGCCCGCGCGGCGAATCCAGTTCGGGAAAAATCGACGACTGCGGAGGTTGGCATCGCTGATGCTACGCACCCACCAAACCCCGAACACCCATGAAAAAAACAACATTCGCCATTGTCAGTGCAGCCACCCTTTTTTCGGGTGGCTTTTTTTATTTCAACAACTCGAGCGCCCAAACGGCCTTGCAGAACCAACCTCTCCACCAACAGGGAAGCAGCATCGTCCACCCGGCAAATGCTCCCTCCAGCGGACCTGCCAGACCATCCAGCCTTGCTGCCCAGCCCTCCGCTGCGTCTCAACCCTCACTCCCCGCTCCGCCTCGAACGGATTCCTCTGGGCCGGGAAACGGCTCCGGCATTTCCAAGCCCGATTCCGCCGACTCGAACAACTCCTCCGCTCAAAACCAACCCGACTCCTCCACCGGGGGAAGACCCGCAGCGCCGAGGGATATCGCCCAAATCCTCCAAGGCGCGGATTTGAGCGATCCCACCACCCGCGCTCAGGTCGTCGCCCAGATGACCCGCCTCGAGGAATCGCGCATGGAGGAGGTTCTCGAAAAAGCAGGCCAACTCGGCATTCCCGTCCGCATCGACGGCCCGGGCGGCAAGGTTTCGATCCTTCATTCCTTCCGCGGAGACGAGCCCATTTATCGAACGACGAACAACAAAAACGCCGCCATCTCCACCAGCGCGAGCCTCGCTCAAGCCGCCCCCTACAGCCTCGATGGAACAGGCGTGAAGGTCGGCGTGTGGGATGGCGGTTCGATCCGAAGCACACACCGGGAACTCAACGGTCGCGTCACCAAGAAAAACGCCGCCGTGGCGGTGGATGACCACGCCACCCATGTTGCCGGAACCATCGGCGGCGCCGGCACCGACGCCAATGCCAAGGGCATGGCTCCAAAGGCCACGATCGATTCCTATGACTGGGACAACGATTACGCCGAGATGACTCTCGCGGGCACTGCAGTGGCGTCCGACCTTTCCTCGATCACGATATCCAACCATTCCTACGGCTACGGGGCTTCCACGCAGGACATGGGCCGCTATGAAACCGAGGCGAAGAATGTGGACGCCTTGGCCTACGCGCTGCCTTTCTTCCTGCCGTTCTGGGCCGCTGGCAACGAACAGGATTCTCTCACCACCTACGGCGGCTACCAGTCAGTGACATTCAATTCCGTCGCGAAAAATATACTGACCGTCGGCGCGGTGAACGACGCGGTCTTGGCCGGAGTTCGCGCTCCCTCCGCAGGAACGATGACCACATTTTCGAGCTGGGGCCCTTGCGATGACGGCCGCATCAAGCCCGATGTTGTCGCCAACGGAGCGGGACTCTACTCGTCTACTGCGGCGTCTGATTCGTCTTACGATTCCTACAGCGGCACCAGCATGGCCACGCCAAATGCCGCCGGTTCAGCCGCGCTCCTCCAGCAAATGTATGCCAACCTGTTCAACCAGCGACTCCGCGCCAGCATGCTGAAGGCGCTCTTGATCCAAACGGCCGACGATCTCGGAAATCCCGGCCCCGACTACAAATTCGGCTGGGGATTGATCAACACCAAGGCCGCCGCCGATTTGATCCAGGCCCAAAAATCCACCCCCTCTTCGCCGAAGCTGTTGGAGAATATGCTCACGCCAACCGTGAAATCGGTCTCCACCACCTTCGTTTGGGATGGCACGAGTCCGATCCGCGCCACACTTTGCTGGACCGATCCCGCTGGAACCGCGCAAACCGCTGCGGACAGCAGAACGCCCAACCTCGTCCACGATCTCGATCTCAAAATCACCGGGCCCGACGGCTCCACCACCTACCTGCCGTTCGTGATGCCTTTCGTGGGAACATGGACTGCCGCCTCGATGGCCACCGCCGCCATCACAGGCAAAAACAAGACCGACAATGTCGAGCAAGTCCGGATCACAGCTCCGAACCGCGCGGGCAGCTACACCATCACGGTCTCGATGGATGGCGCGCTCACCACGGCCTTCCAATCCTACTCGCTCGTGGTGACAGGCATGTCCGGCCTTGGATCCACGACGCCGACTCCAACGCCAACACCCGCACCTTCCCCAACACCAACCCCCACGCCGCCACCAGTGAATCCCGCTCCGACAGTGGCTCTAGTAGCACCGCTGACCGGAAGTTCCTTCGCACCGGGTTCGCCCGTGGTTCTATCAGCCGCCGCCTCCGACCTCACCTCGAACGGGACGGCAGGCATTGTTTCCAAAGTGGAATTTTTCAACGGCTCCACCTTGATTGGCACCGACACCTCGGCGCCCTACTCGATCTCCTGGACCCCATCCGCCGTTGGCAGCTACACACTCCTCGCCCGCGCCACGGATAGCCAAGGGGCCGTTGGAACCTCGACCTCGGCGACCATCACCGTGGTCGCTCCCGTTGCCGGCCATGTCGTCATCAGCCAAGTCTACGCCGGCGGCGGACGCTGGTGGTCGGACTACAGCAACGACTATGTCGAGCTCTACAACTCGGGCACCGCGCCGGTTTCGCTGGCCGGTTGGTCGCTCCAGCTCACCGGGGGCACCGGCACAAAATGGGTAGTCCTGCCTCTCAAGGGAACTATCCCCTCGAAGGGCTTCTATCTCGTCGCCCTCGCCGGAGGCTCCTACGCCTACGACCTGCCCGCCGCTGACGCCAACGGCAGCTTCGACCTCTCCCCGAAACAAGGCAAAATCGCCCTCCTCCGCACCACCACCCCGCTCACCGTTTCCTCGCCCACCAATCTCGCCACCACGGCGGACTTCATCGGATACGGAATGGCTGACGCCTGGGAAGGAAGCTCCCCCGCCCTCGCGCCGGAAAGATGGTATGCCCTCTTCCGCCTGGACGGCTCCGACACCAACGACAACTACTGGGATTTCGATTGGGACTACCCCGCCCCCCGCAATTCCAAGTCCCCCTCCACACTGATGATCAAGCGGAAGAAGTGATGACAATTCCAAATGGTTTTTGAAAAAAAGTCAGCCGCCTCCTTCTTCAGGCACCGGCCCTTTCACGCAGGAATCCATCGCACGGCGAGTCGGGTCACTCCGCCTCCTCGATATCCCCGCGAGGCCCCCCCGAGCCGCAGACGCCGCGCTTCGAGGAGAGAATGAATTCGAAAAACTCCCTCGCCTCGGCGCCCCAATCGGAGGTCAGAGCCTCCTCCGCCGCGGCGCGGAAGGGCTTGTTGCTCCGATAGACCAAACTGAACGCGCGCTTGATCTCGAGCCTCCGGGCGCCGTCCAACCCCGCGCGCTTCAAGCCAATCGCATTGAGGCCATGAATCTTGTTGTAGCTGTCGGCGATTGTGTAGGGGGGGATGTCTTTGTTGAACCGCGACCCGCCCGCGACCATCGCCCGGCGGCCGATCCGGAGGAATTGGTGGAACACCGCTCCTCCGCCAAGAACCGCCGCTTCCCCCACCTGCACATATCCGGCGAGGAGGACATTGTTCGTAATGATCGCTCTGTCGCTGATCTCGCAGTTGTGGCCGACATGCACCCCGACCATGAGAAAACATTGGCTGCCGATACGAGTGACCGTGCCTTCCTTCGTTCCACGATGGATCGTGGCGTATTCGCGGATGCGGTTGTTGTTCCCGATGACGACGGAGCTGCGAATCTCCGCCGTGTGCGCGTAATCCTGCGGAGCGGCTCCGATGACCGCGCCGTAGCCGATGGAGTTTCCCGAGCCGATGGTCGTATCGCTTTCGATGACGGCATGGGCTTGAAGCACGCAACCCGCTCCGATTTCCACCCGCTCGCCGATGATCACGCCGGGGCCGATGACGATGTCGTCGGCCAATTTCGCATCGGGGGAAACAATCGCTGTGGGATGGATATTCATAGGTGTCCGGCTTCCTTGAAGCTGTAATACGGCACGCGGCCCCCGTCGGGCGAGCCGAGGATGATGTGGTCCACGAGGTTGATCTGGAGGAGTTGGGCGGCCTCGCGGAGGGAGCGCGTGACTCGGATGTCGGCCGCGCTGGGCGCGGGGTCTCCGCTGGGGTGGTTGTGCAGAACCACGACCGCGTAGGCGCTGTGGATCATGGCCTGGCGGAAAATCTCGCGCGGGTGCGCCATGCACT
>CAWUMN010000128.1:0-4439 GCA_963923595.1 uncultured bacterium | reverse complement strand
AGGCGGCGCCGGTTTTGAGTTCCTCGATGAATCTCACGGAAACCGACACGGCCTACACCGTGCGGCTTGGGGTCCCCGAGAAAATGCCGGTCAATGTGCGTCTCGCGGGGCGCCGCCTCATGCTGGAGAGCGGCAGCGGCGGCGAAACGGCTCCCCGTTACGATCAAAGCCTCCAGCTTCCCGCCGCCGTGCCTGACGCCACGCTGGGCATCCAGCGCGACAGCGGCGAGATGGTCATCACCATCCCGAAGGGCGGTCCGGCTCCGTCGGTGGCATCGATTCCTGATCCGTTTCGCGATGCATTTTCGGGGCTCGATGATTTCGATGCGATGCGGGACGACATGATGAAGCAGGCGGCAGCGCTAATGAACCAATTCGGGCAAAGCACCAAATCCCCCGCAGGCGGCTCGAGCGGGAAGGACATGCTCGAAGCGCTGCTCGGTCAGTCCGGGCTTGGCGGCTTGGTCAGTGGAGGAGTTTCCGGTGGCTTCGAACTTCGTGAGGAGGCCGACCGTTACATCCTCAGTTCTAAAATTTCCGAGGCGCAGGCGAAAAATGTGAGTGTGAAAGTCGACAACGATCGCTTCGTCACGATCACCACCAAGCAGGACCAAAGCAGCAGTGCGGGAGGTTTTGCCGGATTCAGTTCCTCGAGTTCCACCCAATCCCTCACACTGCCCGGCCCGGTGAAAGTCGATCGAATGACGATGGACTACAAAAACGGCGCCCTTGAAGTCTCGTTGCCGAAATTTTAGAGCAGGCCTCGCAGGTGCGCCAAATCGGCTTTCCGGGCCTTGATACTGATGTGGATGCTCCACCAGCCACTCCCCGAACGCGTCGGTGATGTGGCGCGGACTCAACACATCCGGTATCGGCCGCTCGTTTACAGTCCGGCGAGATGGGCGGGAGTGAAGTCTGCCGCTGGAACGATCTGCTCCAACTCGGCGGCTTCATCGATGTAGAGAGCGAGTTCGGCGGAGATCGGTGGCGTGGTATCGTAGGAGATCGAGTGCCCGAGCGTGACCACAAACCCTGCAACGATTGCGGCGAATGCCGCCGGGGCGAGCCAGCGGGGGAGAACCCATCGCGTCTTGACGGGAGCCGTTTGACGGATTTCGCGGAGCACATTTCGTGCGAAAAACGGTGATGCCTTGTGGCGGTTGGCTTTTCCCAACATATTCCACAAGGCGTCGTTTTCAGGAAATTCCTGTTTCATGCCAAATCAAACACCAAGCGAGCGCAAAAGTTGCGCGCGGATCACATCTCGTGGGCGTCGAGGAAGCCTTCGAGCTGCCGGATGCGGGTCGGGTGACGCATTTTGCGGAGGGCCTTGGCTTCGATCTGGCGAATGCGTTCGCGGGTGACCTTGAACTGGCGTCCGACTTCCTCGAGCGTGCGGCTGTAGCCATCCACGAGGCCGAAGCGCTGCTCGAGCACTTGGCGCTCGCGCTCGGTGAGCGTCTCAAGCACATCCTTGATCTTGTCCTTGAGCAGAACGATCGCCGCCATGTCGGCGGGATTTTCCGCGCCCTTGTCCTCGATGAAATCGCCGAAGCTCGTGTCGTCGCTGTCGCCCACGGGGGCTTGGAGCGAGATCGGTTGCTGGGCCATTTTGAGAACGGCGCGCACACGCTCGACCGGGAGTTGGATTTCCTCGGAGATTTCGTCCGGGGTGGGCTCGCGGCCGTATTCCTGCACGAGTTGCTTCTGCACGCGGATGAGCTTGTTGATCGTTTCGATCATGTGCACCGGAATGCGGATCGTGCGGGCTTGGTCGGCGATGGAACGAGTGATCGCCTGGCGAATCCACCAGGTTGCGTAGGTCGAAAATTTGTAGCCTCGGCGGTATTCGAATTTCTCGACCGCTTTCATCAGGCCCATGTTGCCTTCTTGGATGAGGTCGAGGAACGAAAGGCCGCGGTTCGTGTATTTTTTCGCGATGGAAATGACGAGGCGCAGGTTGGCTTCGACCATCTCGGTCTTCGCCTTGAGGGCACGCTTGTGCCAGAGCTTGAGTTCGTCGTGGTGCGTGGTGAGTTCCTCGGGCGAGAGCCAGAAGCGCTTCTGCATGTCGCGGAGTTCTTCCGTATGCTGCTTTTGGAGTTTTTTGTTTGAGCTCTTTTTCGACTTCTGGAACTCGCGCTGGAGGTTGCCGACCGAGAGGCGGTTCTCCTCCACAAGAATCACAAAATCCTCGATGACCTTCTGTTTGTAGAAAAATTTCGGGTAGAGCGTCTGGAGATTTTTGAGGGCCTTATCGAACTTTTTGCGCTTGTCGGAATTCGGGCCGACTTTCGCGGCTTCGTTGTAAAGTTTCGAGACGGATTCGGTCTGGCGCTTAAGCTGTTGGCAGAGGCGCGGGAGGGCCTTCATGTAAGTGTCGCGGCTCTCGATTTTCTTGTCCAAAATCACGCGGTCGAAACGCTCGCGCTGGTCGAGGAGCTTTTGGCCGAGATCGGAATGGGCGCGGGCGACGGAGCCGAAGCGATAGAGGATTTCCTGGACCTTCAGCTCGGCGTCCTCGATGCGCTTGGAAATTTCCACCTCCTGCTCGCGGGTAAGGAGCGGCACTTGGCCCATCTGCTTGAGATACATGCGGACGGGGTCGTCGAGGATGTCGAGCTTGGTATCGGCCTTCTCCTCTTTTTCCTCCTTCTCTTCTTTGTCGTCCTTTTCCTCTTCCTCCTCGGGCTTGGCGACCTCTTTCACGCGGTCCACATCGGAAGATTCGATGATGTCGATTTCCACGCTGCGGAGCTGGCTGATGATCGCGTCGAGATGCTCGGGGTTGCTGACACCCTCGGGCAGGTGCTCGTCGAGGTCCTCAAAAGTGATGTAGCCCTGCTCCTTGGCGAGGCGGATGAGTTCGCGGACTTTCTCCTGAATAAGTTTGGGAATGTCGGCGGGGAGGGGCTGGAGGGCGCTCTCCGCGGCGGCAGATTTGCCTTTGGGCTTGGTCTTCGGCTGGGGCGCGGGAGCAGGTGCGGCCGCAGTTTTGGCAACAGGCGCAGATTTTACAGCAACCGGTTTTTTAGGGGAGACCTTGGCTGGTGCTGACTTCGCGGCGGGAGCTTTTGGCGCGACAGCGGTTTTTTTAGAGGGGGCGGATTTGGTTGGCTTGGAAACCTTCGCGGGAGCCTTCTTGGCGGGCGCCGGTTTTTTGGGTGAGGGCTTTTTAGCTGGTTTGGGAGAAGGTTTGGCCGCCGGTTTTTTTACGGGCTTGGCCGGTGCCTTTTTGGGCGCCGATTTTTTCGCCGGAGCGGGCTTTTTGGAAGCCGGGGCTTTTTTGGCGGGTTTCGTTTTGGAAACAGAGCGCGATGAGCTCTTTGGAGAAGGTTTGGATTTGGTTTTCAAGCGGCTGTCAATTAAGTCCTTTACCCTAGGTCAAAAGGCCGTCGAAGATCGGCCAAGCGGATTTTCAGGTCAAGGATTTGTTTTTGGATTTTTTGCCTCTCCTCCAGCGAGAGGCTGGAATCGCCGACGCGGCTCTTAAGTTCCTCGATCCGCAGCTCGCATTGGCGGACCCGCAGGCCTTGGACGGTGGATTTCGCTCGTTCCAGTGGATTGGGGACCGCACGGAGCATTTCGAGGGACGAAAGGAAGCGCTCCTCGGGGCCGGTGAGGTTGGCCACCAACGAGGCTGGGTGAGGGGATTGATCGGGAAAATCTGTGCGGGCGATCCTGTCGAGCAGCGCGGCTTGGGGTTCGAAGTCGGCGAGCGGGGTTTGGGAGCGGAGCCATTCGCGGACATCGGCGCTCGAGAGCAGGAGTTGGCCGAGCATTTTCATGCCCGCTGTGAGCGAAATAACTTCTTCGGGAGGCGTTTGCGGCGAGGAATCCGGTGCGTCCCTCTCGATGGCGGGAGCTTTCATCACCGCGCGGATGGAGGCGGACGAAACTCCGAGGCGGGTGGAAATCCGGCCGAGGAGGGCTTCCCGCAACACAGCGTCCTGCACGAGGGCCAGCGGCGGCGCGAGGCGGCGGACGAGGCGGGATTTTCCAGCGGTATCCTCTAGTTCCCCGGAGGCGATGGCTTCGGCGAGGTTGTGGTCGAAGTATTCCTTGGCCGACTCGACCAATTTCAAAAACGCCGCCGGGCCTTGTTTGCGAATGAGCGAGTCGGGGTCCTCGCCTGCGGGGAGAGCGATGATCTTCACGGTGAGGCCTTGGGAAAGAAGCGCGGGCACCGAGCGGTCGGCGGCTTTTTTTCCCGCCGCATCGGAGTCGAAACACAGCAGGACGGTCTCGACATAGCGCTTGAGGAGCCGCGCCTGGTCGGTCGTGAAAGCCGTGCCTTGGGGGGCGATGACATGGCGCACGCCGGCCTCGAACGCCGAGATCAGGTCGATCTGGCCCTCGCAAACGATGGCGGCGTTTTTCTCGATGAGGTCTCGCTTGGTTTTGTCTAGGCCATAGAGAACGCGGCCCTTGGTGAACAG
>CAWUMN010000127.1:0-4502 GCA_963923595.1 uncultured bacterium | reverse complement strand
TTTTTACTCGCCACCTGCGCAGCTTGAGACGATCCACTCGGCGTAAGCGTGGCAGACTGCGGCGGGGTCGAAGGCCACGATTTCGGGGACTTCGTAGGGGTGGATTTCGCGGAGTTCCTTTTCGAAGGAGCTGAAGTTCGCCTTCGGGATTTTGAAGATTACGACGACTTCTTTGGCATCCTCGATCGAGCCTTTCCAATTATAGATCGAGCGGGCTCCAGGGACGATCGTGCCGCAGGCGGCGACTTTTTCGGCGACGAGTTGATGGACGATGTCGGCGGCGGTGGCCTCGTCCGGCAGGGTGGTAATGACGAATCGGGTCATGCTGGGACTGGTGCGGGTTGGCGAACGATCCAGCCACCGCCGACCACGGTGTCGCCATCGTAGAAAACGGCGGCTTGGCCGGGGGTGACGGCGCGCTGGGGCGTGTCGAGTTGGATTCTGGCCTTGTGGCCGGGAAGGGCTTGGATCGTGGCCTCGGTGCCGGGGTGGGCGTAGCGGATTTTCACGCTGATGCGTTCCAGGCCCTCGGGTTCGCCCCGGAGCCAATTCACGCGATCCACTTCGAATTCCTCGCGGACCAAATCCTCCTCGTCGCCGACGATTACGCTGCTGGTCGCGGGGTCGATGTCCACCACATAGCGCGGTTTCGGCGAGCCGCCGGGCAGGCCCTTGCGCTGGCCGATCGTGAACATTTCGATGCCTTCATGCTTGGCGATGAAATTTCCCGCCGTGTCGTAGATCGAACCGGGGTGGAATTCCCCCTCGCCGAGATGGCCTTTGAGGAACGCCTTGTAGTCGTTGCCGGGCACGAAACAAATTTCCTGGCTGTCCACCTTGTCGGCGACCTTGAGTCCGAGTCCGCGGGCGATCTCGCGGATTTCGGGTTTTTCCATTCCTCCAAGCGGGGCGAGGGCGTGCTGGAGTTGGTCTTGGCTGAGGCTGAAAAGAAAATACGACTGGTCCTTGCGGGCGTCGCGGCCCTTTTTCAAAACGGCATGGTCGGCGTGGTGCTCGATGATCGCGTAATGTCCCGTGGCGATGAAATCGGCTCCGAGCGCCTGGGCCTTGGCGCGGAGTTTTCCGAATTTCAAATGCTCGTTGCACATCACGCAGGGGTTCGGCGTGCGGCCGAGGCGGTATTCGCTCGCGAAGTAGTCGATGACGATTTTTTCGAAGTTCTCGGCCTCGTCCACCACATAGTGGGGAATGCCGAGCTTGTGGGCGACACCCCGGGCGTCGGCGATCGCGGATGGTCCGCAGCATTTGTCCTCGGCGCGCGAGATGCAGTCCTGCGGCCACACCTTCATCGTCACGCCGATGACATCCCAACCGTCGCGCTGCAGCAGCGAGGCGGCGACGCTGGAATCCACACCGCCGCTCATTCCGAGGAGAACCCGTCTGCCATTGCCTTTCATGGGGTCGAATCTATAGGTGCCCTGCTTGCGGCGTCAAACCGCGCTTCGGGCGGGGAACATCGCGGCTTGCGGACAGGGGAGGCGGGGCAGTAGAAGAATCGCCATGAAATCACTCACCGGTTCCTCGGATGGAAAAACCCGCGCCGCCTTGGCTGTGGGGCTCTGCATCGTGTTGCTCGCCGGGTTCCGCGTGTTGCGCGCGGCGATGTTGCCGGAACTCCCCAATTTCTCGCCGGTCACCGCCGTGGCTGTTTGCGGGGCGTTTCTTTTGCCCGGGGCGATTGGTTGGATTCTGCCGCTCGGGGCCTTGGTCGTCTCCGACTTCCTGCTGGCGCTGGTTCTCGGCTATCCGGCGATCAGTTCCGCGCAGTTGGTCGTGTGGGGAACTGTCCTCGCGCTGGTCGGCTTCGCCCGTTTGGCTGCTCGTGGAGGTTTTTCGCCCCTGCGGTATTTCGCCTCGGTCCTCGGCGGCGGCATCGTTTTTTATCTCGTCACCAACACTGCTGCCTGGGTCGCGAATCCCGCCTACCCGCGAGGTCTCGGCGGGCTCTGGATGTCGCTCACGACCGGCCTGCCCGGCTTCCCTCCGACCTGGATGTTTTTCCGCAATTCGCTCGTCTCGGATTTTCTCTTCGCCGGAATCCTCCTCGCCGTTTGGGCGATTGCCTCCCGATACCGGGAAGCGAGCCTCCAGCACACCGCCTGACATTTTTTACCATTCATGACCGTCCGCACCCGCTTCGCACCATCGCCCACCGGCTTTCTTCATGTCGGTGGAGCCCGCACCGCACTCTTCAACTGGCTCTTCGCCCGCAAACACGGCGGCCAATTCATCCTCCGCATCGAGGACACGGATGAAAAACGCAACACGCCCGAGGCCAATCAAGTCATCTTCGACGGACTGAACTGGCTCGGCCTTGATTGGGACGAGGGTCCGGACAAGGGCGGTGCCTACGGACCATATCGCCAGAGCGAGCGCAATGCCGTTTACGAAAAACACCTCGCCGTGCTCCAGGCCGGGGGACATGTCTATGAGGATGGCGGATCGATCCGCTTCCGCTCGCCGCGCAAGACGGTCGTCGTGGAGGACATGATTTGCGGTCGCATCGAGTTCGACATGTCGAACCCCGCCACGCATCCCGACATGACGATCCGCCGACCCGATGGTTCCTGGATTTTCCATTTCGTGAATGTCGTGGACGATATCGAAATGAAGCTCACGCATGTGATCCGCGGCGAGGACCACCTCTCGAACACGCCGAAACACATCGAACTCTACAACGCCCTCGGCGCGACCCCGCCGAAGTTCGGCCACATTCCTCTCATCCTGAACCACGAGGGGAAAAAGCTCAGCAAGCGCGATGGCGGTTCGAGCATCACCTATTTCATGGACCACGGCTACGCTCCCGAGGCCGTCATCAACTACCTCTGCCTGCTGGGCTGGTCGCCGGGCGAGAACCGCGAGCGGCTCGATGTCGCCGAGATCCGCGAGCTTTTCGACCTGGAGCACATCAACCGCCGCAACGCGATTTTCGACCTCGACAAATGTTTTTGGCTGAACGGCCAGCACATCCTCTCGATGCCGCTCGAGCGTTTCGTCCAGCTCGCAAAACCTTTTGTGGACAAGGCCGGCGTTCCCTACGGCACCGAGGCCGCGCTCCTGCCCGCCCTCGCGATCGTCAAGGCGAAGGTCAAACACCTCAGCGATGTGCCGGACTGGATCGGTTTCCTCTTCACCGAGGATTTTGCGATGGATCCCGAAGCCGTCGAGAAAAGCCTCAAAAAAACCGGAGCCGCCGGGCGCGTTTCGGCCCTTGTGAAGGCCTTCGGCGAGGTTTCCGATTGGACGCATGCGAAGCTCGAGGAAACCTTGAAGGCTGCCGCAGCCGCGCTCGGAGTCAAGACCGGCGAACTCGTCCATCCCTGCCGCGTTGCCGCCAGTGGACGCTCGGTCGGCCCGGGGCTTTACGAAATGCTCGAAGTCCTCGGCAAGGATCGCACGCTGGCCCGATTGGAACGCGCCAAGGCGCTCGCCGCCGAATGAGCGCGGACCGCATTCCCGTCGCGATTGTCGGTGCCAACGGCTATTCCGGCGAGGAACTCTGCGCGATCCTGGCGCGCCATCCCGGAGTGCGGGTTGTCGCCATCACCTCCCGCCAGCATGCCGGAAAACCCGCCGGCGAGGTTTTGCCGAAGCTCCATGGGGTGGGGGAGTTTTCCAAACTCGTCTTTACGGAACCCTCGATGGATTCGCTTCTCGGCTGCGGCGCCGAGTTTTTCTTCCTCGCCCTGCCGCACGGCCTCGCCGCCGAGTTCGCGGTTCCGTTGCATCGCGCTGGCAAGCGCGTGATCGACCTCAGCGCCGATTTTCGCCTGCGCGACGCCGCCACCTATCAGGCTTTCTACAACGAGGCCCATCCCGCGCCGCAGTTGCTCCATGAGGCGGTTTATGGGCTGCCCGAACTCCACCGCGAGGAAATCCGGGCCGCCAAACTCGTCGGCTCCGCCGGTTGCTATCCCACGACGATTCTTCTGCCATTGATCCCTCTGCTCCGCGCAAAAATAATCGATCCCGCGGAGATTATTGTCTCCAGCGCGAGCGGAGTGAGTGGGGCGGGACGCAAGGCTGAGACCGCGCTCCTCTACGGCGAATGCAACGAAAGCCTCCGCTCCTATGGCCTGCCAAAACACCGCCACCTCTCCGAGATCGAGCAGGAACTCTCCATCGCCGCCGGCGCTCCGGTGGTGATTTCCTTCACGCCGCACCTGGCCCCGATGAGCCGCGGCATCCACTCGACGATTTTTACCAAACTCGTGCCCGGCGTTTCGCCTGGGTCGATCCTCCCGGCGCTCGAAGCCGCCTACGCGAACGAGCCGTTCGTCCGTGTTTCCCAAAACCTCCCCGACACCAAAAACACCACCGGGACGAACTTCTGCGACATCTCGGCGCGGTTCGATGCGCGGACGGGCCGCCTGATTTTGCTCTCGGTCGAGGACAATCTCGTGAAGGGAGCGGCGGGCCAGGCGGTGCAGAATTTCAATCTCATGGCCGGGTTGCCGGAGACGACAGGTTTGTTATGAGCC
>CAWUMN010000126.1:0-4504 GCA_963923595.1 uncultured bacterium | reverse complement strand
CGCGTGGACTCACCGCCGATGTCGAGGATTTCGGCGCCGTCGGCGACCAGCGCGAGGCCGTGCGCGCAGGCGGCTTCGGGATCAAGAAACCTGCCGCCGTCCGAAAACGAATCCGGCGTGGTGTTCACGATGCCCATCACGACAGCGCGGCGCGTGAGATCGAGTTCGCGGCCGCGGATTTTCCAGATCACTTTTTGCCGAGCCGGATGGCGGCCGAGCGGCCGTGGGCGTCGAGGCCCTCGATCTCGCTGAACTTCTCGATGATCGGGAGCGAGGCGCCGAGGGATTTTTTGTCGAACATCACGACGCTGGTGCGGCGCTGGAACTGGTCGGCTGTGAGCCCCGCGAAGGAATGGCCCGCACCGCCGGTGGGCAGTTCGTGGCTTGGCCCCGCAAGAAAATCGCCGCCCGCGACGGGGGACATCGCCCCGAGGAAAATCGCGCCGGAACTGTGGAGTTGCAGGGCGATTTCGCCCGGCGCCTCGGTGGCGATCGAAACATGCTCGGAGGCGTAGGAGTTCGCGAGGCGGATGGCGGCGTTCATGTCCTCCACAAGGACGAGGAAGGTGTTCTTGAGCGCCTTGGCGAGTTCGGCCGGGCGTTTCGAGAGTTTGGTCTGGCGCTCGATCGACTTCGCGGTCGCGGAGAGGATTTTTTCGGAATCGGTGAGCAGGATCGCCTGGCTACCGTGTCCGTGCTCGGCCTGCGCCAGCAGGTCGGCGGCGATCCAATCGGGGTTGGCCGTATTGTCGGCGATGACTAAAACCTCGCTCGGGCCAGGAAGGAGGTCGATCGCGACCTTGCCGAAAACCTGGCGCTTGGCCTCGACGACATACGCGTTGCCGGGGCCGAAGATTTTTTGGACGGGGCGGATGGTTTTGGTTCCGAGCGCCAGCGAAGCGACGGCTTGGGCGCCGCCGACGCGGTAGATTTCCGTGGCTCCGCAACGCGAGAGCGCGGCGAGCAGGGCGGGGTGGACTTTTCCATCGGGGCCGGCGGGCGTGACGGCGACGATCTCGGGAACGCCTGCCGCTTCGGCGAGGGTGCAGGTCATCACCGCCGTGGAGACGAGAGGCGCGGTGCCCCCGGGAATGTAGATGCCGACACGGCGGAAGGGGTCAAACCGCTCGCCGGTGATGGCGCCCTGGCGGTTCTTCATGAACCAGCTCTTGCGAAGGCTCCGCTTGGCGAAGGCGCGGACATTGGCGCGCGCGGCGTCGATGGCTTTCCAGGTGTCCTTCGGCAGGCCGTTGCAGGCTTCCGCGATCTCGGCGGGCGTGACGGAAATCTCGGATGGCTTCAGCGCGGGGCCGCCGAATTTTTTGGTGAACTCCAGCAAGGCGGCGTCGCCTTTCGCGGCGACCTTGGCGAGGATGTCGGCGACGGTTTTCGACACCGCCGGGTCGGGCGCGGAATTGCGTTGTAGACCAGCCAGCGCGGCGGCGTAGCCTTTGTCTTTCGGACGGAGGATCCGCATCGAGTTACTTGACGTAGGCCAGCACGAACGCGGCGATGAAGATATTCACCAACGCGAGTTCGAAAAACACATACCAGCCGAGTTTCATGAGCTGGTCGTAGCGGAAACGCGGCACGGTCCAGCGCACCCAGATGAAGAACACCAGCAGGGCAATGATCTTGGCGAAAAACACGCCGATATTCACCAACCCCGCGAGCACACCGGGCAGGCCGGGCAACGAACCGTCGGGGATGAGCGGAAAGCTCCAACCGCCGAGGAAGAGGGTCACGATCACGCCCGAGCCGGCGATCATCGCCGCGTATTCACCCAGGAAAAACAGCGCGAAGCCCATGCCGGAATATTCCGTGTGGTAGCCGCCGACCAGCTCCTGCTCGGCCTCGGGAAGATCGAACGGGGCGCGGTTCGTCTCGGCGAACATCGCGATCAGAAAAATGACGAAGGAAATCACCATCGGCACCCAGAGCAGGACTCGCTGGAGGGAAAATCCGTCGACGAAAGTTTGCAGGATCGCACCGACATCGCCGGATTTGATCAGGTCCCACGAAAGGCCTTTGGCCCAGAAGGGGAAAACCATCCAACCGTTCTCGCGCTGCCAAAGGACGATGTCGGGCAGGCTGAGCGTGCCGCAGACCATGAAAACCGGGATCACCGAAAGCCCGAGGGCGAGTTCGTAGGAAATCATCTGCGAGCTGGAGCGGATGCCGCCGAGGAAGGGGTATTTCGAATTCGAGGCCCAACCGGCGAGCACGATGCCGTAGACGCCCAGCGAGGAGACCGCGAAAACATACAGCACGCCAATATTCACATTGGCAATGACCATCGGGATGCCGAACAGCGAGCTGCCGAACGGCAGGACGGCCAGCACCAAAATCGCCGGCACCATCGAAAGCTTCGGCGCGATGTAGTAATAGAATTTGTTCACCTCGGCCGGGATGAAATTTTCCTTCAAGAGGAGCTTGAGAGCGTCGGCGATCGGCTGACCGAGGCCTTGGATGCGAATCCCGGTGAGCGGGATGCCGGTGCGGTTCGGGCCGACTCGGTCCTGGATCCACGCGCAAATTTTGCGTTCCGCGTAAACCGTGTAGGAAACCAGGCCAAGAATCACCGCGAGAAGGCCGATGGTTTTCGCCAGGGAGGTCCAGACCAGAAAAACCTCCGGCTGCATCATGACATTCAGGATATTCATAGAGAACGCACGGGATTAAAGCCGACCCGGCCCGACTGTCGAGACGCAAGACGGGCCGCCCGCCAGCTAGAGTTTTGTTTTTTCTAGAAACTTGCCGTCGGCATCGACCTTCGCCGTCGCAACCGCCTCGGCTTGGTCGGCGAGCTTTTTCAGCCTCGCGACTTGGGGCTCGGTGGGCGTCTTGCCCTCGGTTTCGACCATCACGAGACGGATTTCGCGGAGGCGGGCGATGAAGGCCGTAACCATCTCGGTTTGCTTGAGGCGGGGATTCAATGTGTCGAGCCGGTCGAGGAAATACTCCACCACCTCTATGCGGCCTAGGATTTTGGCCTTGGCCTCGGAGTAGCGCTCAACGGTGCTCGTCGCGCCGAGTTGGAACCCGCGCAACCACCCGCCGAGGCTGATCATGTGGGCCATCTCCTCGTCGTGCAGCTCCATCATCGATTGCTCCACATCATCCTGCGTGCGGACCAATTCCTCGCGCATGCCGACCCAGTCGCCCTTGTCGGAGAGTTCGAAGAGGCTCTTGCTCCGCTTCGTCAGCCGCTCGCCGACACCCAGCGCCTTCGACTGGCGGATGAGTTCCTTGCCGATGTTCTGAATGTCCTGCGGCCGCTCGGCGAGCGTAAACATAAACCCGTCCGCCACCAGCGAACCGAAGTGCAGCGCGGTCTGCAGGCGGTTGCCGAAGGATGCCGAGTGGTCGGTGGCTTCAATGAGCTTGATCGGAATGGGACGGAAAACCTCAAGGTCGTTGAGCAGGCTGGCGATCGAGGGGGAGGTGATCGGGTTCACGCCCAATTCCTCGCGCATGTGCTCTTCCGAACTCTCCTGCAAATCCTCGGAAAATTGCTCCTCGGTTTGACTGAAGGCAATCAGGGCCCCGAGCATCAGGCAGGCTAGAATGGAAAAAACGCGGCGCACTTTTGCTGAACAGACCAGCGCCGGGGCGTGCGATCAAGCGAGAAACGGCTTTCGATTGCCGACTTTTGGTTCATATTTTTCCCCATGATCATCGGCGTCCCCAAGGAAATCAAAGCCCAGGAGCACCGCGTCGCCCTCCTCCCTTCGGCGGCCTACCAACTCATCCGCCACGGACACAAGGTTCTCGTCGAATCCAACGCCGGCGCAGGCATCGGATTCGGCGACGACAACTACGCCCATGCCGGTGCCGAGATCGTCGCCGGTCACGCCGAGGTTTTCGAACGTGCGGATATGATCGTGAAGGTCAAGGAACCGCTCCCCGAGGAATACGGCTTGCTAAAAAAAGGCCAAATCCTCTTCACCTATCTCCACCTCGCCGCCAGCAAACCACTCACCGAGGCCCTCCAAAAAACCGGTGCGACCTGCATCGCCTACGAAACCGTGAGGGTGAACAACCGCCTCCCGCTCCTCGAGCCGATGAGCGAGATCGCGGGCCGCATGTCGGTGCTTGTCGGCGGATATTTTTTGGCAAAACACACCGGCGGAAAAGGCGTCCTCCTCGGCGGCGTGCCCGGCGTCCTCCCCGGCAAGGTCATCGTGATCGGCGGCGGCACAGCGGGAGTCAACGCAGCCCGCATGGCGACCGGCCTCGGCGCGGATGTCACGATTCTTGAAGTCGATCTCGAGCGGATGCGCTTCCTGGATATCACGATGAGCACCGCCCACACGCTCTACTCGAACGAATCCAGCCTGCTTGATCTTTTGCCATCGGTGGACCTCCTCATCGGCGCCGTGCTCGTCCCGGGCGCGAAGGCCCCGAAACTCATCACCCGAGAAATGCTCCGCCTGATGAAACCCCACAGCGTCGTCGTAGACATCGCCATCGACCAGGGCGGATGCCTCGAAACCTCCCGCCC
>CAWUMN010000125.1:0-4603 GCA_963923595.1 uncultured bacterium | reverse complement strand
ATTCGTCCAATCCGGATTCTTTCCGTTTGCAGAGTTCTCCTTGCTCCGCGCGTAAGGGTGAAGCACATTTCCCGCCTTCAAAAAATGCCCGGCGTTTATATCAAGACCTATGGCTGCCAGATGAACGAGCGCGACTCCGAGCAGGTGTCGAAAATGCTCGTCGAGCGCGGCTATCGGATGGTCGAGGTCGAGGGCGAGGCGGATGTGATTTTGCTCAACACCTGCAGTGTGCGCGACATGGCGGAGCAAAAGGCGATCGGAAAGATGGGTATGCTTCGGAAGCTCCGAAAAACACGACCGCACCTCGTTCTGGGCTATCTCGGGTGCATGGCGCAGGCCCGTGGCGAATCACTTCTTCAAACCTCGCCGCATGTCGATCTCGTCGTGGGCACGCAAAAATTCCACCGCGTGGCGGATTATGTGGACGACCTTCTCCAAGCGCGCCAGCACGCGCTCATCGACGATGTGCGCCGTCCCATCGTTGATACCGACGAAGAGGAAGGCTCGCAATCCACCATCCGCGAACAGGAGCTCCAGTCCGGGCAGGTCACGGCTTTCGTTTCGATCATGCAGGGCTGCAATATGCACTGTGCCTTTTGTATCGTCCCTCAAACGCGAGGTTCCGAGCGAGGCCGCCCGATCGCCGAGATTGTTGCCGAGGTCCGATCGTTGGCCGAACGCGGGGTGAAAGAGGTCACGCTTCTTGGCCAAATCGTGAATCTCTACGGACGGCATGAATTTCCCAAGATCGACGGCAAAAGCCCGTTCGTTCAACTCCTCGAGTCCGTTTGCGCGGTCGATGGCATCGAGCGGGTTCGATTCACCTCGCCGCATCCGATCGGCTATCGCGACGATCTGATCGAGGCCTTTTCGCGCCTGCCGAAGCTCGTTGAGCACATCCATCTGCCTCTCCAGAGCGGCTCCGACCGCATTTTGAAAATCATGCGCCGAGGCTACACGGCCGAGAAATTCCAAAAGCTCGCCGAGCGCATCCGCGCCGCGCGTCCCGGCATGGCGATCACGAGCGATGTCATCGTCGGCTTCCCCGGCGAGACGGATGAGGATTTCCAAAAAACTCGCGAATTGTGCGAGGCGGTTTCATTCGACAACGCCTTTGTCTTTCGATACTCGCCCCGCCAAAACACCCCCGCCGCCACGATGGGTGATCAAATTTCGGAGGAAGTGAAGGACGCGAGAAACCAGGAATTGCTCGAGGTCGTGAATCGCCATGTCGCGGCAAAGCTCGACGCGCTCATTGGCACTGAGGTCGAAATCCTCTGCGAAGGCGCCAGTCGACATAATTCCGAGCGACTCTCCGGCCGCACGCGCACGAACAAGATCGTCGTTTTCGAAGGATCGCCCCGCCATGTTGGCCAGATTTTTCCCGTCAAAATCACGCGCGCCTCGGGCTCCACGCTCTACGGCGACCCGGCGATTCTCGAATGAGCCTTGTTGGCAACTTCCCTTAACTCCCACCCCTGAAGCCAAAGGACACAGCAATGCAGAAAATAAACCCATTGAACCACACATATGGATGTGTGAGGTTCTGTGTGTAATTATCATGGCAACAAATCTTCAACTGGACGATCGGCTCATCGCAGAAGCTGCCTCACTCGGTAAACACCGCACAAAGAAGGAGGCGGTGACTCAAGCCCTTACCGACTACATCCGCCACCTGCGGCAGGACCGCATTCTGGACCTTTTCGGGAAGGTCGATTTTGACCCGCAATACGACTATAAAAGCCAACGGACTCGTCCATGAAGGTGTTGGTTGACACGGGCGTCTGGTCGTTGGCATTGCGACGAACAGACGGTCATCTCCATCTGGAGACGGAGGAGTTGCGGCGTCTTGTTATGGCTCATGTTGCCGAAATCATCGGGCCGGTTCGGCAGGAGATTCTCTCCGGCTTGCGGGATCGCCCTCAATTTGCGCGTCTGGAAACCCACCTCGACGCATTCCCTGATATTCCACTGCTCAGCGAAGATTTTGTAACTGCTGCGAAGTTTTTCAACCTGTGTCGATCCAAGGGCATTCAGGGCTCGAACACCGACTTCTTGATTTGTGCCGTCGCCGTCCGATGTGACTTGGCCATCTTCACAACAGATGGGGACTTCCGGCACTTCGCAAAATGCCTGCCCATTGTCCTGCACGAGATTAAAAAAACGGGGGAATCTTCCTCGCTGAGACATCGTCGATCAGGCTTGAAGCACAAAGCATGACATCAACCGAACTCGGTGGCCCGATCGATTTGGATCAAACGCTCCAGAGCGGTCAGGTCTTCCATTGGAACCGCCTTTCCGATGGGGCGTGGAGCGGACTTCTCGGGGATGAACCGGTGGTTGTTTCCGAACAAAACCAAAACCTCGTTTTGCACCAAGGCCCGCCCGAGCGCGTCGCGCGCCACTTTGCCCTCGACCATCCGTTGGAGGAAATTTATGCGGCGTTTCCCGTCGAACCCCTCAGCCAATCCGCCCTCGCCGCTTGCCGGGGACTTCGCATCCTGCGCCAGCCGCGTTGGGAGTGCACGGCGGCGTTCATCACGAGTTCGATGAAACAAGTCGCCCACATCCGGGCAATGTCGCTGGCGATCCGCAAGCGTTTCGGGTTGGTTGTGGAGGGCTCTGAGATCAATGCTTATCCCGACTTCGAGGTTTTGGCGAAGGCCACGGAGCCCGCCCTGCGCGCCTGCGGCTTGGGCTACAGGGCGGAGAATCTCCTGAAAACCTCGCGCCTGCTCGCCGATGGCACGATCAACCTCGAGGCCATCGCGAAACAGCCTACAGCGCGTCTCCGCCAAACTCTCCAAATGCTCCCCGGCGTTGGCGTGAAAGTTGCCAACTGCATACTTCTTTTCGCCTACGAACGCCTCGACGCCGTGCCGATTGATACTTGGATCCATCGGATTCTTCTGGCCATGCGCAAAGGGCGGAGCGGCACGCCCGCCGTGCTCGCCGCCTACGCGCGACGCCGCCTCGGACCCTATGCGGGCTATGTCCAACAATACCTCTTCCACCATGCCCGCCAGTCGAAGCGGGAGGGCGGGGTTACTTCACCTCGAGTAACTCGACATCAAAAATGAGCGTCTCGTCGGGACCGATGAGACCGCCCGCGCCGCGAGGGCCGTAGGCGAGATTCGAGGGAATGAAGAGACGGATTTTGCCGCCGGGTTTGATGAGTTGCAGGCCCTCGGTCCAACCGCGGATGACGGCGTTGAGGGGAAACTCAATCGGCTCGTTGCGCTTGTAGGAACTGTCGAATTCCGTGCCGTCGAGCAGGGTGCCGCGGTAGTTCACCTTTACGGTGCTGGTGGCCTTGGGAGCTTTGCCCTCACCGGGTTTTTCGATGAGGTATTGCAGGCCGCTGGCGGTCTGCTGGATGCCGGGTTTCGTTGCGTTTTCTGCCAGGAAGGCCCGGCCCTTTTCGAGTGCGTTTTGCGCCATGGATGTGTTTGTGAAAGCGATCGCGGCCAGCGCGGCGAGGGTGAGGTTTTTCAACATGGGCGGAACGCTAAGGGCGCGCCTCCCGCATGGCAACTGCTATCGCGGGGGGCTCAAAAAACCTTCGCGAGGTTTTTTTCCACCACGGCCGCGACAGTTTCGAGGTCCGCCGGCGTGTGGGCGGTGCTGAGGAATCCCGCCTCGAATTGCGACGGCGCAAAATAAACTCCGTCCTCGAGGCAGCCGTGGAAAAATTGTGCGAACCGCGCGCGGTCGCTGCCCATCGCCTCGGCAAGATTGCGCACCGGACCGGGGTGGAAATACAGGCAAAACATCGAGCCGATCCGCAGGAAGGTGAGGGGACGGTTTGCGCAAGCCGCCCGAGTGGCGGCCTCAAAAGCGGCGCCGGTTTTTTCCAAGTGCGCCCAACCGTCGATGCGCTCGAGTTCGCGGAGTTGCGCGAGGCCCGCCGCCATCGCGAGAGGATTTCCCGAGAGCGTGCCGGCTTGGTAAACAGGGCCGTCGGGAGAGAGGTGATCCATGATCTCGGCGCGGCCGCCAAAGGCCCCGACGGGCAACCCGCCGCCGATGACCTTGCCCATGGCCGTGAGGTCGGGCGTTATGTGGAAAATCTCCTGCGCCCCGCCGCGTGCGAGTCGGAAGCCGGTCATCACCTCGTCGAAAATCAGAACGGCTCCCTCGCGGGTGCAGAGGTCGCGAAGGCCTTGCAGGAATCCCGGCAGAGGCAAATACAACCCGGCATTTGCGGGAACGGGTTCGAGGATGATGGCCGCGATTTCACCGGAGTTCGCCGCAAAGGCGGCTTCGACCGCAGGAAGATCGTTGAAGGGCAGGGTGACCGTGAGTTTCGCCAAATCCTCGGGCACGCCGGCGCTGTCAGGGTGGCCGTGGGTGAGCGCGCCGCTGCCGGCTTTGACCAACAGCGAATCAACATGGCCGTGGTAGCAGCCCTCGAACTTGATGATCTTCGAGCGCCCGGTGAAGCCGCGTGCAAGGCGGATGCAGCTCATCGTGGCCTCGGTGCCGCTGTTGACCATGCGGACTTTTTCCACCGAGGGCACCATGCGGCAGATCGTCTCGGCCATTTCCACCTCATAGGGATTCGGGGTTCCGAAACTCAGCCCGCCTTTTGCCGCCTCGCGCA
>CAWUMN010000124.1:0-4634 GCA_963923595.1 uncultured bacterium | reverse complement strand
GCCTGTCCGCACCGCTGTCCACAATGTCTACGACAATGTCGAGTATCCCGTTCGTGTGGTGAACCACCTTCTCCAAGGCCAGCCCCGCCGGGCCGATCTCGAGACCCGTAAATTCCTCATCAATTCCACCGCCGGCGTCGGCGGCATCCTCAAAGTCTCCGACCGCTTCCCCGATCTCGCCGAGCTTCCCGCCGCCGACACCGGCCAGACATTTGCGAAGTGGGGCATCGGCCACGGGCCCTACCTCGTCCTGCCCGTCATCGGTCCCCGCAGCGCCCGCGACACGGTCGGCCTCGCCGGGGATGTGGCTCTGAACCCGATCACTTGGATTCCGATCGGCGGTGTGGCCCAGGCCATCTCGATCCCGCTCTCGACGCCAAATACGGTTCGCAATATCGACAACCGCCTAAACGCCTACGACGCCGCCACCGAGAACGCCGTCGATCCCTACCTCTCGCTCCGCGGCTCCTACATCCAGTATCGCGACCGGGCCGCCTCGAAGTAGGTCCTCACCCCCGGCCCGCAGGCGTTGCCAACATCCGGTCGTTTGCTAGAGTCCGAGACCCGCACCCGATTTCCTACTTCATGAATACGCTCGTCATTGGACACCGCAACCCCGACATGGATTCCATCGTCTCCGCGCTCGGCTATGCGGAATTCAAGCGCGCCACCGGAATGGAATATGTGGTCGCCGCGCGATGCGGAAACACCAATGCCCGCATCGATTTCGCCCTCCGGAAGTTTGGCGTGGAGGCGCCGGCTTTCGTTCCCGATGTCTACCCGCGCGTGGAGGATGTCATGCAGCGAAATGTCGTGAGCATCCACCGCGACGCTCCGATTTACCAAGCCATGACGCGCTTCGGCGAAGCGAAGTTCCGCGGCCTTCCCGTGGTCGACGACTCCCGCACCTGCATCGGGCTCCTCTCCGCTTTCAAATTGGGCAAATACCTCTTCCCGCCCCTTGAAAACCTCTCCTCCTGCCGCATCGTCGAGGCCTCCGTTTCTCACATTCGCGATGCCATCCGCGGCATGGTTGTCACCGGCAAGGAGGATCCCGAGATCAAACCCCGCATGCTCGTCGTCGCGGCCATGCTCACTGCCTCGTTTGAGAAACGCCTCGAGCAGCTCGACATCCCTTCGACTGTCCTAATCGTCGGCGACCGCTGGAATATCCTCGAGATGTCGATCCTCGCCGGCGTTCCCGTCATCATCATCACGAACAATTTCTCCCCGCCCGACCGCATCCTCGCCCTCGCCCAGGAAAAAGGCACGGCCCTGCTCTCCTCCCCGCACGACACCGCCACCACCGTCATGCTTTCCCGCGCTGCCGTCACCGCCGGGCAGATGCTCACGCCGGACTTCATCCACCTGCACGGCGAGGACACGCTTTCGCAGACAAGGATGGATATCGCCATGCGCTCGCAGTTCGCCTTTCCGGTGCTCGGGCCGCAAGGGCGCTTGCAAGGCATTATTTCGAAGAGCGACCTCCTCAAGCCCGTCCCGCGCCAACTCATCCTCGTCGATCACAACGAAATCACCCAGGCCGTCGCCGGCGCGGATGAAGTGACGATTGTCGAAATCCTCGACCACCACCGCATCGGAGTCGCCCCCACCCACCAGCCGATCCTGTTCATGAACCGCCCGGTCGGCTCGACCAGCACGATCGTCGCCGATTGCTTCCGCCAGGCCCGAATTCCTGTTCCCAAGCCCATCGCCGGCCTGCTCATGTGCGGCTTGATCTCGGATACGCTGAACCTCACATCGCCCACCACCACCCAGGTGGACCGCGACATCATGGAGGAACTCTCGACCATTTGCGGCATAACGCCCGCCGATCTCGCAACCGAGATTTTCAGCGTCGGCTCGCCGCTCATCACCCTTTCCGCGAAGGATGTCGTCACCGCCGACTGCAAGGAATACAAGGAGCACGGCATCAAATTCAGCGTCTCCCAGATCGAGGAGATCAGCTTCGCCGCCTTCCAGCAGCAACGCGACACCCTCATCGAGGAACTCGAAAAATACCGCGCGACGCACAGCTATCTCTTCTCGACCCTCCTCATCACCGATGTGAACACCCAGAACTCGATCCTCATCGTCCGTGGTGCGGAAAGTTTCACGCGGCTCATCGATTTTCCCGAGGATGGACTCCATGCGTGGCGGCTCGACGGCATCGTCTCGCGGAAAAAACAACTTCTCCCCTACCTCACGGCAATCCTCGGCCGAATGGCTTGAACCGCTCGGCTTGATCAGCCCGCGAAGTCCCTCTCCGCGGCCACCGCCCGCGCGAGTTTTTCCAAATACTCCCCGCGCGGAATCTCGCGAGCCCCGAATTTTTCCAGATGCGGCGTCACCCATTGCGTGTCCAAAAGCTCGAACCCCCGCTCGCGCAAGCGCTCGACCAGCCAAGCCAGAGCGACCTTTGACGCTCCCTGCGCTCGGCTGAACATCGACTCGCCGAAAAACGCCGCCCCGATCGCCACGCCATAAAGCCCGCCCGCGAGTTCGCCATCCCTCCAGACCTCGACCGAATGCGCGTGGCCGAGCCGGTGCAGCTCGACATACGAGAGGAAAATCGTCTCGTCGATCCAGGTCTCCTCGCGCTCGGCGCATCCGAGCATCACTTCCTCGAACGCCTCGTTCGCGGTCACCTTCCACGCTGGGTCGCGCAGGGTTTTCCTGGAGCCGTGCGGGATGTGAAAATCCTCGAGAGGGATCACCCCGCGCGGGTCGGGCGAGAAGAGCCGAAGCTCGCCGTCGTGCGCCATCGGAAAAAATCCGCGCCGGTAGAAGTCCAGCAGAGTTTCGGGCGGAATGATGTTTGCCATGGCGAGTCGGGGCATTATGCTCCGCCGCCATGAAAGGCGTGATCTTTTTTTGTGTGACGGGGCTAGTCGCGTTGCTTTCCGGCTGCGCGATCTCCGAGCAATCGGTGGACGATGTGGGCAACCGCTTTGAGCAGGGCATTCAAGGCCGTGGGCAAATCGTTCCCAACAACCCGCTCTCGGACAAATTCGGTCCCGACTACAATTAAGCGCTTCCCCATGCCGACCCAAACCGCCGGGGAGAAAATCCTCATTCTCGATTTCGGTTCCCAATACACCCAGGTCATCGCCCGCCGCGTGCGCGAGTGCCTCGTCTACTCGGAAATCCTCCCCTTTCGCACCAAAGCCTCGGAAATCGCCAAGTTGAAACCCTCGGGCATCATCCTCTCGGGCGGCCCGGCCAGCGTTTATGCGGCGAAGGCTCCGCAGGTGGACAAAAAAATCTACGAACTCGGCATCCCCGTCCTCGGCATTTGCTACGGCATGCAGCTCATCGCCCACGGTCTCGGCGGCAAGGTCGAACGCTCCGCCGCCCGCGAATACGGCCCCGGCCAACTCCAAGGCGATCCGAAGTGCGCGCTCTTTCACAAGCTCCCCGCCAAGCTGGAAGTTTGGAACAGCCACGGCGACAAGATCACCAAGCTTCCCGTCGGCTTCCGCCCGCTCGGAAAAACCGAAAACTCACCACACGCCGTCATCGGCGACACAAAGCGCCACATCTACGGCCTGCAATTCCACCCCGAGGTTGTCCACACCCCGCGCGGCAAGGAAATCCTCGCGAACTTCGTCCACCGCATCTGCGGCTGCAAATCCAACTGGACGATGGAATCGTTCATCGACCGCACCTGCCGCGAAATCCGCGAGCAAGTCGGCGAGGGCCGCGTGATCCTCGGCCTCAGCGGCGGCGTCGACTCCTCCGTCGCGGCCGTTCTCCTCCACAAGGCCATCGGCGACCGCCTGACCTGCATCTTTGTGGACAACGGCCTCCTCCGCGCCAATGAAGCCGCAGCGGTGGAAAAACTCTTCGCCCGCGAATTCCGCATCCGGATGAAAACGGTGAACGCCGCCGACCAGTTCCTTAAAAAACTCAAAGGCGTCACCGACCCGGAGCGCAAGCGCAAGATCATCGGCAACGAGTTCATCAAGGTCTTTGAAAAAGCCGCGCGCGATTTGAAAAAATCCGATCCCGGCAACTACAGGTTCCTCGCCCAAGGCACGCTCTACCCCGATGTGATCGAGAGCGTTTCCATCTCCGGCAACCCCGCCGCGCTCATCAAGAGCCATCACAATGTCGGCGGGCTCCCCGAGAAGATGAAGTTCGATCTCGTCGAACCGCTCCGCCAGCTTTTCAAGGACGAGGTCCGCGAAGTCGGTGCTGAACTCGGGCTCTCGAAGGAAATTGTCCACCGCCAGCCGTTCCCCGGCCCGGGTCTTGCCGTCCGCGTGATCGGCGAGATCACCGCCGAGCGCCTCCGCATCGTGCGCGAAGCCGACGCCATCGTGCTCGAGGAAATGAAAGCCTCGGGCTGGTATTACAAAGTCTGGCAATCCTTCGCCGTCCTCCTCCCCGTCCGCAGCGTGGGCGTGATGGGCGACGAGCGCACCTACGACTACACGATCGCGCTTCGCATCGTAAACAGCCACGACGGCATGACCGCCGACTGGGTGCGCCTCCCGCACGAACTCCTCGCCAAAATCTCCTCGCGCATCATCAACGAAGTCAAAGGCGCCAACCGCGTCTGCTACGACATTTCAAGCAAGCCTCCCGCCACGATCGAGTGGGAATAACCGCCGCGCGGGCGTGAACTTCCG
>CAWUMN010000123.1:0-4729 GCA_963923595.1 uncultured bacterium | reverse complement strand
CAAGCAGCGCGCGGTCGTCGTTCACGCCGGGATTGGTAGCAGTGAGAAGCTTGTCCCCATAGAAAATCGAATTCGCCCCCGCAAAGAGGCAGAGCGCCTGAGCCTCGCGCGTGAGGCGGTCGCGCCCGGCCGAGAGACGGATTTTCGCCTTCGGCAAAACGATCCGCGCCGTGGCGATCAGGCGCACCAACTCGAAAACATCGATCGGCGGCGTTTTGGCGAGGGGCGTCCCCTCGATCGGCGTGAGGCAATTGATCGGGACGCTCTCGGGCTCGGGATCCATGGAGCAAAGGACCTCGAGCATTTTCAACCGGTCGGTTTCCGTTTCCCCCATGCCGATGATGCCTCCGCAGCAAACGCTGAGGCCTGCACGCTGGACCGATCCGATCGTGTTCAAGCGATCCTCGAACGAGTGGGTGCTGACGATTTTTTTGTAATGCTCGGGCGAGGTGTCGATGTTGTGGTTGTAGGCGGTGAGGCCGGCCTCCTTGAGCTTGCGGGCCTCAATGTCGCCGAGTTGGCCGAGCGTGACGCACACCTCCATGCCGAGCTTGCTGACCTCGCGCACCGTCTCGAGCATCGTCTCGAATTTCGGATCGCCGTCGCGCACACCTTTCCACGCCGCGCCCATGCAGAAGCGGGTGGAGCCGTTTTCCCTCGCCGCCTTGGCCACCGGCAAAACCTCATCCACCGTCATGAGACGCTCTTTTTTCAATCCGGTGTTGTAGTGCGCGCTCTGGGCGCAATAGCCGCAATCCTCGCTGCAGCCACCTGTTTTCACGCTGAGAAGCGTGCAGAGCTGGACCTCGTTTTTGGGCCAGAACTCCAGAAAAACCCGGCGGCTTTCCTGAATGAGGTCGAAGAGGGGACGGTGGTAGATTTGCTCGAGGCTTTCCAGAGTGGGTTTCACGGCGGGCTTTTTAGTTCCCGGACGGGGGCGAGTCAATCGGCGGATGGGCAACAAACCCGCTTGAACCTCGCGGCGGGGCCACTATTTTGGCGGCTCCTCAACCAAAAAACCACCATGCCATTCGAACTACCCGCACTGCCCTACGCCGCCACGGCGCTTGAACCCAATATCGACGCCCGCACGATGGAAATCCATCACGGGAAACACCACGCGACCTATGTCACCAACCTCAACAAGGCCCTCGAAAGCGCCCCGGAACTCGCGGGCAAGTCGATCGAGGAATTGATCGGCAACCTCGCGGCCGTGCCCGAGGGCATCCGCGGCGCTGTCCGCAACAACGGCGGCGGACATTGGAACCATACCTTTTTCTGGGGTCTCATGGGCCCGAACGCCGGCGGCGCCCCCACCGGAGCCCTCGCCGAGGCGATCAACAAGGCCTTCGGCAGCTTCGAAGAATTCAAAGCCAAATTCGAAGCCGCCGGCCTCGCGCGCTTCGGCAGTGGCTGGGCCTGGCTCTGCCAGAAAGCCGACAAATCGCTCTGCATCTGCTCGACCCCGAACCAAGACAATCCGCTCATGAACGGGGTTGCCGAATGCACCGGCACTCCGATCCTCGGCTGCGATGTCTGGGAGCACGCCTACTACCTGAACTACCAAAACCGCCGCGCCGACTACCTCAAGGCCTGGTGGAACACCATCGACTGGTCCGCCGTGGCGAAAAACTTCGCCGCCTGATCCGCGAAAACATCCCCAACTCGAAACGCCCGACTGGTCACGGTCGGGCGTTTTTGTTTAAGTCCCCCGTTCGACCATGGCTCATCTCAATTCGAATTACCTCAAGCTCAAAGCTGGCTACCTCTTTCCTGAAATCAACCGACGCGTGAAGGCCTTCACCGATGCCAACCCGGATGGCGCGGCTCGGTTGATCCGTTGCGGCATTGGGGATGTCACCGAACCCCTCCCCGCCGCTGTCCGCGAAGCCATGCACAAGGCGGTTGATGAAATGGGCACTCGCACCGGCTTCCACGGCTATGGTCCCGAGCAGGGCTACGAATTCCTCCGCCACGCCATCGCAGAAAACGACTACCGCGCCCACGGACTCGATGTCGCGGACGACGAGATTTTCGTTTCCGACGGATCGAAGTGCGATTGCGGAAACATCCTCGATATCTTTGGACACAACAACCGCATCGCCGTGATGGACCCCGTTTATCCGGTGTATGTGGATACCAATGTCATGGCCGGTCACACCGGCGAGGGCGATGACAAGGGCCTCTACAGCGGCCTCGTCTATCTCCCCTGCAATGCCGAGAACGGCTTCGTCCCCGCCATCCCGCAGGAAAAGGTCGACCTCATCTACCTTTGCTATCCGAACAACCCGACCGGCACCGTCGCCACCCGCGCGCAACTCACCGCCTGGGTCGAGTATGCGCTGGCGAACGACGCGGTGATTCTTTTCGACGCCGCCTACGAGGCCTACATCCGCGATCCGCAGATTCCGCATTCGATCTACGAAATTCCCGGCGCCCGTCGTTGCGCGATTGAGTTCCGCAGTTTCTCGAAAAACGGCGGCTTCACCGGCGTCCGCTGCGCCTTCACCGTTCTGCCGAAGGACCTCCAGTGCACGACCGCCTCGGGGGAGAAAAAACCACTCCACCCGCTCTGGAACCGCCGCTTCAGCACGAAGTTCAATGGCGTGAGCTATGTCACCCAGCGCGCCGCCGAGGCTCTCTACTCGACCAACGGCAAACAACAAGTCGCCGCCCTCATCGAGCACTACATGGGCAACGCCTCGATCCTCCGCGCGGCCGCCGAGAAATGCGGCCTCGCCACCTTCGGCGGTGTCAACGCCCCCTACATCTGGGTGCGAGCTCCGAAGCACCTGAACAGCTGGGCGGTCTTCGACAAAATGCTCCACGAGGCGAATGTCGTCATCACCCCCGGCAGCGGCTTTGGCCCGGCCGGCGAGGGCTATTTCCGCATCTCCGCCTTCAACTCCCGGACGAATGTCGAGGAGGTCGCCCGCCGACTCTCCGCCCTCGATTGGAAAGCCTGAGCACGACTTTGAAAAACACCCTCCAGTTTCTCCTGCGTGAAAAGGGAATCCTCGGTGGATGGATTTCCCTCGCCATGCTGTCCACGGTCGGCTCCGACTGGATCAGCGGCATCTCGACAGCCCCCGAAGCCGGAATTTTCCTGGCCTGGTTGCTCGTGGCGATCCTCGGGTGTGCGTTCTCCGTCGTCCGCCACGCGGACACCCTCGCGCACAAACTCGGCGAACCGCTCGGCACTCTGATCCTCACGCTCAGCGTCATCGGCATGGAGGTGAGCATGGTTTCCGCCGTGATGCTTTCCGGTAAAAACAACCCGACGCTGGCGCGGGACACCATGTTCGCCGTGGTGATGATTGTCATGGGCGGCTTGGCCGGCATGGCCCTCATCCTCGGCGCGTGGCGTCACCTGCAGCAATCATTCAACCTCGAAGGGGCCGGCGCTTATCTCAGCCTGATTGTGCCGTTGGCGGTTTTCAGCCTCGTTCTGCCGGAATTCACCATCGCCACCGAGACGGCAACCTTCACCACCCGGCAGGCCATTTTCCTCTCGGTCCTTTGCGTGGCGCTCTACATCCTCTTCCTCATCATCCAAACCATGCGCCACAAGAGCTTCTTCGAGGACTCCGTTGGCGGGCAAACCCACGAAGACCTAGACGAAGGCCAAGGCATCGGAGCCAGCCTGATTCTCCTGCTCGGCGCCCTCTTTCCTGTCGTTATCCTCTCCAAAAAACTCGCCGTCGTGCTGGACTTCGGCACCTCGCGCCTGATGCTGCCCTCCGCCCTCTCGGGCGTGATTGTGGCCTTACTCATTCTCGCCCCCGAGGGATTGAGCGCCATCCAATCGGCTTGGAAAAACCAACTCCAACGCTCGATCAACCTCCTTCTCGGATCCGTTCTCGCCACGATCTCGCTGACGGTTCCCGCCGTCCTCACCATCGGTCTCCTAACCCATACCGAAGTCGAACTCGGTCTACGCGCCCAAGAAGCCATCCTCCTCTGCGTGATGCTCACCGTCTCGGTCCTGACCTTCGGCTCCGGAAAAACCAATCTTCTCCAAGGTGCCGTGCACCTGCTGGTTTTCTTTTTTTGGCTCGTTCTAGTCTTCGGCGTCTGACTTAGCAGCACCCAAAAATCGGAGATTTCGCGTAGGCTGGGGATGTCAACCGGGGTGTTTCACTGCATTCAAAAGGGATCCGTCACCAATTCTCCACAGTGGGCGGCGAAGCCGGCTCCGAAGGCGGTGAGCCAGAGACTGTCGTCGGGCGGCGAAGTGGTGAGGGCATGCTCCAGCGCGGCGAGGACGCTTGGGCTGCTGATGTTGCCGTATTGGCGTAAAATCTCCCGGGTCGAAACCAATTTTTGGCCAGGAATGGCGCGCTCGATGGCTTCAATGACGTCCCTCCCGCCGGTGTGCGCGATGATCCGCCGGGGAGCGTTGGAACTCATTTCATAGAGCTTCGAGACGGCCTCGGCGGCGAGATCGGGGACTTCCCGGTGGAGTTGGTTTTTGAGGCGTCCGCCGGCATTGACGAAACGGATTTTTTCACGGTGCTTGGGCTGGTGGATGGTTCGAAAATTCTGGAAGCGCAACTGGCCGCCTTCGTTTTTCGATTTCCAGATGGCCGCGGCGGCTCCGTCCCCAAAAAGGCATAGGCTGATGAGGACGCCGGGCTCGTCGTTGAGGTAAAACGCGGCTGAAGAAATTTCCACGGCGATGGTGGCCACGGTCGCGTCGGGGTTGGCCGATAGAAAGCCGCGCGCCGTT
>CAWUMN010000122.1:0-4737 GCA_963923595.1 uncultured bacterium | reverse complement strand
GGAGGATACCGTGTGGCTGGGCAGACCTGAACGCTCGATGATGTTGTCGATGTGCGTTTCGTCGTCCCCGAGCGCGGCGTGAACGGCTTGTTCGTTGCCGGAGAGTTCGGGGGCACGGGCGGGAGCGAGTTGAGGTTTCTCGGCGAAAAGAATGCCCATGTCGTCAAGGATGTCGGCGGCGCTAGTGACGAGTTTTGCACCTTGTTGAATGAGGCGGTTCGAGCCGATGG
Source organism: uncultured bacterium (assembly GCA_963923595.1). Taxonomy (GTDB): domain Bacteria; phylum Verrucomicrobiota; class Verrucomicrobiia; order Chthoniobacterales; family Terrimicrobiaceae; genus UBA967. Next base: position 4,507 of record CAWUMN010000122.1, on the reverse strand, counting down.
CGTTCGGGTTGTCGATGCGGCCCGGCACGGCGTAGATCGAGCGGCCCTGCTCCCCGGCCTGGTTGGCGCTGATGAGCGCGCCGCTGTTCGATCCGGCCTCGACGACGAGAACGCCGAAGGAGCACCCGGAGATGATGCGGTTTCGCATCGGGAAGGTCTGGCGGTCGGCCTTCACACGCATCGAGAATTCGGTGATGACCGCGCCCGAGGTGGCGATTTTCTCGGCGAGCGGTTTGTTTTCCGGCGGGTAAAGTTCGAGGAAGCCGCTGCCGAGAACTCCGATCGTGCGGCCCTTCGCAGCCAACGCGGCTTGGTGCGCGGCGGTGTCGATTCCCCGGGCGAGCCCGCTCACCACCGTCACCCCGGCGTAGGCGAGTTGATAGGAGAGCTTCTTGGCGCAATCGCTCGCGTAGTGGCTCGGCTTACGGGTGCCGATCACTCCGATGGCGTGGCGGTCTCGCTCAAGAATGTCGCCGAGGATGTAAAGCACGGTCGGCGGGTCGTGGATTTCCCTCAAGAGGGCGGGATAGTCGGGCGAGGCCAGAGTCAGAACCTTGGCGCCAAAGTCACGAACGAGGGCGAGTTCGCCTGAGAGATCGACTTTCGATTCCCAATGTCGAATCGATTCCGCCGCGTCCGGGCCGATGCCTTGAACTGTGAGCAACCGTTCGCGCGGGGCGGCGAGAACGGCCGACGGCGAGCCGAAAGCCTCCAGCAAACGCCGCACGCGGATCGGCCCGATTTTCGGAACCATGTTCAGGGCGATGTAGGCCTCGGCGTCGGTCATGCGGCGTGTGAATACAGTTGGGCGGCTGGAAAATCCACACCTCGTTTCCCGCTGCTCAGGCGCGCTTGATTTTTCCGCTCGCGGTGAGCGGGATTTCATCCACGAAGCGAATCTCGGCGGGGATTTTGTGGCGGGAGAGTTGGCGGCGGCAGAGGGAGAAAAGTTCGGCGGTGCCCGGCGATTTGGCATGAGGTTTCGCCACGACTTCGGCGACAGGAACCATGCCAAAATCGGCGTGCGAACGCCCGAAGACCCGTGAGCGTTCGACCACCGGGTGGGAGTTCAAAACCGCCTCGACCTCCTCGGGAAAAAACTTCATGCCGCCCACGCTGATCACCGCCTTCGCGCGACCGAGCAAAACCACGCGCCCAGCCGCATCGATGGAGGCGATATCGCCGGTGGCGAACCAACCGTTTTCATCGAGGATTTCGGAGCGCGTCCGCCATGGAGAAAGATAGGCATCGAAAAAACCCGGCCCCCGAACATGGAGAGCGGGCGGCTCGCCGCGAAGCTCGGCTTCGAAGGCTGGTTGGGGTCGTCCCACGGATTGCGGGAGGTTTTCGGGGTCGGGAAGATTCACGCAGGGCAACCCGCATTCGATGATCCCAAGAGCCTGCGCGGGAAATATGCCGTGGATTTCCGCGAAGCGGCGGGCCGTTTCGGGGGCCAGCCCGGCCGTGGTGGAAACGGCCAGGCGGAGCGAAGTCCACTTCTCGGCGCCACGGCCTGCCAGGGATTCGAAATGGAAAGGTGCGGCATAAAAGACGGTGGCTTCGTAGCGGGCTGCGGCGGCGAGGATGTCGCCCGCGAGATGTGATTCGGGCAGGACAATGGCGGCGCCGTGCCAGAGATAGAGCATGATCGACACCGCGAAGTGGTGCGACATCGGCAACACCCAAAGAACGCGGTCCTCTGGCGAGATGCCCAATCCCGCGTTGGCAGCGGTGATGCGCTCGAGAAGTGTGCGGTGGGAGAGCGCGATGCCTTTCGACTCGCCGGTGGTGCCTGACGAGAAGCGTATGAAAGCCGGTGCGAGCTTGGCGAGTTTCTCGATCCAAGAGGGTTCGGCTGGGCGCGGAGGGAGAAATTCGATTTGGAGTTCGCCGTTTTTCTCCCGGCGCACGATGGCATCGAGGGCGACTTCGTGGATGAGTTTTTGACGCTCTGGCTCCGCCAACTCGGGGGGTAGGGGAACGATGCATCCACCCGCCCGCAGGATGGCGAGAGCGAGCGTGATGTAGTGGGCGCTGTCCCCGCAGGACAAACCCACGCGCGCAGCGATTTGGGTCGCGATGACAGGACGGAGCCTTTCGGCGAGGAGCGCGCTGTGCCGATCCAGATCGCCATAGGTCGTAATTTGCCCGCCGTGGAGAACCGCCGGGGCGAAGGGGTTGGCTTTTTTGAAAATCTCCTCGGCGATGTTCACAGTATTTGAGTGGCGGCTTTTCCTGCCGCCTCGCCGGTGGCCATGCAGGTGCCGGTGACACGGATCGAGGCTTGTGCGCCGTGCGTGGCGGAGAGGCAGCGGCCCGCCATCAAGAGGTTTGAAAAATCGCGTGAGCGGAGGCAATCGGTCGGAATCGCGGCGGAACGATTGTTCTCGGGGAAACGAAATTTCGGTCCCTTGGCATTCTCTCGAAGTTCCAATGGCCAAGAGGCGTAGGCGGCGGCTCCGGGAGTGTCTTTGCCCAAGAGGATGTCGTCCTCAGTGAGTTGTGCAAGTCCCGCGATCCGGCGGCTCTCTCGAATCCCCGCCCTGGCTGGAGTCGCACCGAGACAGGCGTTTTCGAAACCCTCGATGTTGCTTCTCAAAAAATCCAAAACCGCAAAAGCCGTCGCGCGCCCGGTTGATTCGACGCGGGTGAGACATTCGGGCGAACAGGGATCGAAGGGGGCGGCCTGCAAATCAATGGTCGCCCAAGCCTCGGTGGCGCTCATCCCCTCGCGAAATGCCACGCCCAGCGCCTCGGCGGGAAGTTTTTTGGAAGCCACAGCACCCGAGATCGCGTGCGCGAGCCCCAATCTGGCGTCTCCTGAGACCGATCCAGGGGCGACTCCCACGATGCCGAAAATCCAAGCAGGCCGTTGGAGGCTTTCGGGCGGTGCGGTTTCAAAAGCCGCGCCCGCCATCGCCGCGATCTCGGCATCGCCCGTGCAATCCACCACCGCACGCGCCTCGACCTCCCAAATCCTCCCCCGGCAGAGAAGTTGCAGGCCGGCGAGGGAGGATTTGGCGGATCGGTGGACGGCACCGACTTCTGTGTGAAGAAAAACCTCGAGGCCTCGCGTTTCCGTCGTCAGGCGGTCCGCAAGGAGGGCGAGCGCGGCGGGGCGGTGTGGAAGAACATCCAGCCGACCCATTCGGACTGCTGGCCGTGCGCCGCCCGAGGCAAGGAGTTGCTCGGCGAATTCCTTCGGCAAGCCTGGATTCGAAAATTCCAGCGGTTCGGACTCATGGTTCCTCAGCCGATAGAGGCCGCAGATCGTGTGCACGAGGGCCGAGAACGCCATTCCGCCGAGCCCGCCATGACGCTCGACCAGCAAGGTTCTCGCTCCCACGCGGGCCGAAGCGATCGCCGCCCCGATCCCCGCCATTCCCCCGCCGGCCACGACAACATCGACGGAAAGCGTCTTCATGGATCAGGCGGCTAGAAGCGAAAGAATCGCGTGGGGGGATTTGAAATTTTCGCGGGTGACCTCGCGGACCGGAATGGTTTTTCCCAAGCGGGTTTCGATGCCGATCAGGAGCTGCATGATGGCCATCGAGTCCAGGCCTGCCTCAAACAAGTCGGTATCCATTTCCAAGCCCGCCATCGGATCCAGCACCTCGCGCAAAATATCGAGGAGGATCGCGCCTTGGTCATCGGATGCCGGAGTTTTCAAGGCCGCGATGTTGTCTCAATCCCGCGCGGCGCGTCAACCGTCGGCGGTTGACGGCGGGGCGGGGATCTGGGCAGATTCGCAGCCTATGAATTCACCCTATTCGATGCCTGTCGGCCAGCTTTCGGCGGAAGCCCGCGGGTCGTTTCTCGTTCGCACCTATTCGCATCTCGCGTTGGCGATCCTGCTTTTTGTCGGGATCGAGGTTTGGCTTTTCCAAAGCGGCATGGCCGATGCGCTCGTCGGCGCGTTCTCGAGCGTGAACTGGCTGCTGGTTCTCGGGGGATTCATGGTTCTTTCGTGGCTGGCCACATTCCTCGCCCAGCCGAGCGTTTCGCGCCCTCTTCAATATCTCGGCTTGGTCTTGTATGTCGGGCTTCAGGCTGTGATCACGGTGCCGCTCCTGGATGTGGCGAACCAAACCGCCCCAGGCACGATCACCAGCGCGGCGCAGGCCACGCTCGGCGGTTTTTTTCTGCTCACAGGTGTGGTTGTTGTAACGCGGAAGGACTTTTCGTTCCTGCGAACCTTTTTGCTCTGGGGCGGCATTTTCGCTCTTGGGGCGATAGTTTGCGCGGTCCTCTTCAAATTCGATCTCGGCACTTGGTTCTCGGTCGCCATGGTTATGCTGGCCGGCGGATCGATTCTCCACACGACCTCGGCCGTGATGCGTGACTACCCGGAAGACGCCGACCTCGCGGCGGCGATCCAGCTCTTCGCCGGTGTGGCGTTGATGTTCTGGTATGTCCTCCGGCTTTTCCTCGGGTCGCGCCGCTGAGTTTTTTCGGATGAAAAAAACTGCCGCTCTCCTCGCGATTCTTTTGGCGCTGCCATTCGCAA
>CAWUMN010000121.1:0-4792 GCA_963923595.1 uncultured bacterium | reverse complement strand
CCGGCATCGGCTACGCCCAAGGCTTCTCCGCCCGCCGCAATCCCGATCAAAAAGGTGCGCCGATGAACCGTCTGTATGTGGTTGAGAACCACTACACGGTCACAGGCGGCATGGCCGACCACCGCCTGCGTTTGAAGGTGGCCGACATGGGTGAGTTCGCTCGCCAGCTCGGCTTGGCCCTCGCCAAGGCCACGGGAAACTCCGACTTGGCCGCCGTCGCCAATGCGGTTCCCGCCTCCCAAGCATCGTTTGATTCGAAGTGGGTCCAAGAATGCGCCGCAGACCTCGCCAAGAACGGCGGTCGTTCGATTGTCGTCGCCGGTCCGCTCACGCCCGCGCCGGTTCAAGTTTTGGTAAACGCCATCAATGCCGCCCTCGGCAACATCGGCGCCACGATCACAGCAGTGAAAACCGACGCCCCCGCAGCGGCCAGCATCGGTGACCTCGCCAAGTCGATCGACGCCGGCAAGGTCAAGACACTCTTCATTCTCGGCGGCAACCCTGTCCACAACGCCCCGGCCGATCTCGGCTTCGCCAAACTTTTGGAGAAAGTCCCCGACACGGTTCACCTCGGAATGTTCGAGGACGAAACCTCGAAACTCTGCCGCTGGCACGTCCCGGCCGCCCATTTCCTCGAAGCCTGGGGCGATGTTCGCACTTTCGATGGCACCTACACCCCGGTGCAGCCGATGATCCTCCCGCTCTGGGGCGGTCGTTCGGAACTCGAAATTCTCAACGCAATCAACGGCGCGCCCGCTCCTGTCGGTCCGGCTTTGGTGCAAGCGACCTTCACCCAAGTCGCGAACTCCACCGATCCTGCCGCGTGGAATGCCTTCCTGCGTGATGGTTTCCAGCCAAATACCGCCTTCGCCCCGGCCCAAGTCGCCTTCAACGCCACTGCCGCCGCCGATCTCGCGAAGTCCTCCACGACCAAGTCGGAGGGAATGGAACTCGTTTTCCTGCAAAGTTCCAGCGTGGACGATGGCCGCTACGCCAACAACTCCTGGCTCCTTGAGACCCCGGATTTTGTTACCAAGGTCACTTGGGACAACGCGATCCTCGTCAGCCCCGCAACCGCTAAAAAGCTCGGCATCAAGGCCAACAACTTCAATGTCCTCGGCGACATCGCCGAAAAAATGGGCAACGATGTCGATTACGATCTCCTTGCCGACATTGTGGAAATTTCCGATGGCAAAACCACCATCGAAGCTGCGGCGATCGTCGCCCCGGGCCATGCCGACGACTCACTCTCGATCGCCCTCGGATACGGACGCAAGGAAGTCTCCGCATTGATGGATGGTGTGGGTTTCAATGCCTATCCGCTCCGCCGCTCCAACTGCATGCGCACCCTTGGCGGTGTGACATGTAAGGTCACGGATCGCGATTACCCGCTGGCGCAAACGCAGGAGCACAAGAGCATGGAAGGCCGCGACCTCGTGCGCGAAGGCACCATCGAGCGTTACCAAAAAGACCACGATTTCGCCAAAACGATGGGGATGGACAGCCACATCCCGCCGAACATCTCCCTCTACACCCACCCCGCCCTGAACTCCAAGGAGCAGTGGGGCATGACGGTGGATCTCAACACCTGCACCGGTTGCAACGCCTGCGTCGTCGCCTGCCAAGCCGAGAACAATGTTCCTGTCGTCGGTAAGGATCAAGTCCGCAAAAACCGTGACATGGCTTGGATTCGCCTCGACCGCTACTTCGCGGGCGAAGCCGATGATCCCGAAATGCTTTCGCAGGCCGTGATGTGCCAGCATTGCGAGAACGCGCCTTGCGAGACCGTTTGCCCGGTCAACGCCACGGTCCACAGCGAGGACGGCCTGAACCTCATGGCCTACAACCGCTGCATCGGCACCCGCTATTGCGCGAACAACTGTCCGTGGAAAGTCCGCCGCTTCAACTATTTCGATTACAACCAGCGCCCGATCGACGAACTCTATTGGGGCCCGCTCGCCAAGAAAGGCATGGCCGACAGCCTCAAGATGGCTAAAAATCCGAATGTCACCGTGCGCATGCGCGGCGTCATGGAGAAATGCACCTTCTGCATCCAGCGCATCGAGGACGCTAAAATCTCCCGTCTCGTCGAGGCCGGTCCCACGCCTTCCAGCGAAACCCCGGTCGCCGCATTCAAGGTTGCTTGCCAACAGGCTTGCCCGAACGATTCGCTGGTCTTCGGAAATGTCGCCGATCCGAAGAGCCAAGTCAGCCGCCTTCGCGAGGACGCCCGCGCCTATGTGATGTTCAAATACCTGAATGTCTCGCCCCGCGTGTCCTACCTCGCCCGCATTCGCAACCCAAATCCACAAATGCCGGGAGCCGATCAAGTTGGCATGGCCAATGGAGCCGGCCACCATGGTGCGCACGGCGAGGGCCATGATTCGCACGATTCCCACAACGCCCAACCGCCCCACGGCGACGACCACGCCGCCCCGGCCGCCCACTAAGGTTTAAGAAATGTCCAACGCCACCGCCGAACATCCCGAGCACCTTACGGAAGACGACAAACAACTCGTCCGCCAGCCACTCGTGCTCAATAACCGCACGATGGGCTGGATCAGCAATTACATCAGCTCGATCGTTGAGGCCAAGACCCCGACTTGGTGGTATGTCTCCATGGCGATCACGGTGCCGCTCACGCTCATGTGCTTGGCATTGTTGGGCTACCTTATCTCGACCGGCGTCGGCGTTTGGGGAAACAACCACCCTATCGGCTGGGCGTGGGACATTACGAACTTCGTCTTCTGGATCGGTATCGGCCACGCCGGCACGCTCATTTCGGCGATTCTCTTCCTGACCCGCCAAAAGTGGCGCACCTCGATCAACCGCGCCGCTGAAGCCATGACCCTCTTCGCGGTCGTCTGCGCCGGCATTTACCCCGCGCTGCATGTGGGTCGTGTGTGGATGGCGTGGTTCCTCGCTCCAGTGCCGAACGCCAACGGCATCTGGCAAAACTTCCGCTCGCCGCTCCTGTGGGATGTGTTCGCGGTCTCGACCTATTTCACCGTGTCGGTCCTCTTCTGGTATACAGGTCTCATCCCCGACCTCGCCACCCTGCGCGACCGTTGCACCACAAAGATTCGCAAATTCATCTACGGCGTTCTCGCCCTCGGCTGGCGTGGCGGCAACCGCCAATGGCGCCACTATGAGATGGCCTACCTGATCCTCGCCGGCCTCTCGACCCCGCTCGTGCTCTCGGTGCACTCGGTCGTGTCCTTCGACTTCGCCACCTCGGTCGTCCCCGGCTGGCACACGACCATCTTCCCGCCCTACTTCGTCGCAGGTGCCATTTTCGGTGGTTTCGCAATGGTGCTAACGATCATGATCCCGGCTTGCGCGATCTACAAACCGCTGCATGACCTCGTGACAATCGACCATGTGAACAAGATGTGCAAAATCATCCTGCTCACCGGTTCGATCGTCGGCTACGCCTACCTGATGGAGCTGTTCATCGCTTGGTATGGCGCGAACCCCTACGAACGCGCGGCCTTCTGGTATCGCGCCTTCGGTCCCTACTGGTGGGCATACTGGTCCATGATGTTCTGCAATGTCATCGCGCCACAGATGTTCTGGTTCAAATACTTCCGAACCCATCTGATCTGGGTGTGGGTGATCGTTCAATTCCCGAACGCAGGCATGTGGTTCGAGCGTTTCGTCATCATTGCCACGACACTGGCCCGCGACTTCACCCCATCCGCCTGGGGAATGTTCCACCCGACCTGGGTCGATATTTGCACCTTCATTGGCACCTTCGGGTTGTTCACCACGCTCTTCCTCCTCTTCATTCGATTCCTACCGATGATTTGTATGTTCGAAGTCAAAGCGGTCCTGCCTGAAGCAGACCCGCATCACGGGGAGGCACATCACTAATATGGAAGCCGTTGGAAATCCCACAGCACCCGTCTACGGAATCGCGGCCGAGTTTCAGTCCGCCCGCGATCTCTACCATGCCGCCGAAAAAATCCGCGACGCCGGATTCTCCAAGTGGGATGTATTTTCCCCGTTCCCGATCCACGGAATGGACGACGCCATGGGCCTCAAACGCTCGATTCTCGGAAAAGTCGTCTTCTGCGGCGGTCTCACCGGTTTCCTCACCGCCGTCTCGCTGGAGTTCGGCACCTCGTCGTTCCTCTACCCTCTCATCGTCGCCGGCAAGCCGACCAATCTCTACACCGTGCCGGCATTTTTCCCGGTGATGTTCGAGTTGACCATTCTCCTCTCGGCGTTCACGGCGGTCTTCGGAATGCTGATCATGAACGGCCTCCCGCGCCTCAACCACCAACTCTTCAACTGGGACCGCTTCAAAAAAGTCACCGAGGATAAATTCTTCGTCGCCATTGAATCCGAGGATCCCAAATTCTCCACCCGCTCCGTGAAGGATTTCCTCGAATCCCTCGGCGGAACCAACATCACCACCATCCACGGAGACTAATCGGGCATGCTCAAATACTTCTTCTCCATTTTCGCACTGGTGGTCGTCCTTGTGGTGACGGTTGCCGGATTCCGCGGACAAAAATCCCTCAAGCCGCCCATCGAGCTTTTCCCGGATATGGACCATCAGCCGAAGGTCAAAGCCCAAGTGCCAAGCGAGTTTTTCGCTGACGGCCGAGGCAACCGCCAACCCATCGCGGGAACCGTTCCGCTCGGCTACGCGATGCCGCAGCACAAGCCCGTGGATGGCTCGACCGGCGAATCTTCCAGCCCCTACAAGCAGGTGAAATTCTCCAGCGGCGTGTCCTATTTCGACACTGGCCGGTTTGACAATCAGTGGGGCACTGGCATCCCCATC
>CAWUMN010000120.1:0-4812 GCA_963923595.1 uncultured bacterium | reverse complement strand
AGCGCGACATTCACCACCGCGCCGCCGTGTTTAAGGCAGTAGGGCGGGGTGTCCGACCAACCGCCCGCGAGATCGACGCGGATCGGGCTGCGGCCCCAGACGATCTGATCGTCCACGGCATTCCGGACCGGAGCGCACGGGCGGGCGGCCATCGCACCGGCGATCGTGCGCGAGAGGGACTCGAAGGCGTTCTTTTCAAGGTGGTCGGATTTTTCGGCTTCGCCCCGCAGGGCCGCGACACGGGCGGCGAACATCGCTTCGGCTAATGTCTCGAGGGGAGCGGGGCCGGATGTTTCCAAAACCACGGGAACCGGCGCGGTGGACTCGGCGAAAAACGAGGCGGCGTTGTCGAGGTCGAGGCGGTGGAAGGCGTTCCTCGCTCGGTGCGCGTGGATCAACGGCGCGGCGGCGGCGATTAGGCCGTGGCGCGCCTGAAGAAGGCGGGAGGGCGAGAACCGCTCGGTGATCTCCTGCGCGGAGAGGCGCTCGCTTTTTTTCCAGAGCGCGAGCATTTCGGCATCGCCGGAGGCTTCGGGAAGGCCCATCCATTCGATGAGGCGGGCGAGCGGCACGGAGGGATCGACCACCGGAAAGAGCTTCGCGTTTTGGATGTCGGTCGCGGGAGCGAGGCCGGCCTGGGCGAGGGTGAGTCCTCGCCGCTCGAACCACTCGAGAAGCGGCTCTCCGAGGAAAATCGTGGCGGCATCGCCGATCGCGCCCTTGAAGGAATCGTCAATCCCGTAGACGCGCACGGCGAGGTTTTGGTCGCCGACGGGCGGGGTGTCGACGCACAGGCCGGGCGCGATGCGGAAGCGGCCGACCCCTGCGGGAATGTTGGTGAGGACATTGCCCGAGGCGAGCGGCATGTCCCCAGGGAGGACGCTGTTCTCGACCCAGACCGGCTTGTTTTCGGGCGAGCGCGCGGCGAACGCGAAGTCCGAATTGAGGACATACATGTCGGGGTGCGGCTTGAGGGCGAGCGGGGACTGGCCGCGCTGGTCGAGCGTGCGGTTCTGGAGCGCCGAGACGGATTCGATCATCTGGCGGCTCGTTCCAAAGTGGTAGAACTCTGCATCAGGCAAAGGCACGACGGCGCAGGAGAGCGGCGAAATGTCGTCATCACGCTCGACGGGATCGGTGCCGAGGCAGGGGCCCATGCCGGCGTAGAGTTCGTAAAATCCCGGAACGCCGGCGGGGAAATCGCCGCGCGTGTCGTCCCACCCGCATTTCTTGAACAACACCGAAACAGCCCGCGCGCTCAAGAGCCAGAGGCCGGTGTCGACGAGGAACAAATGATCAACGGCACGCGCGAGGATTTCAGCGGGCTTGGGTTTTTGGAGAAAGAAGGCGAGCCGGTCGGGGCGTTCGCGCGGGGAGAAAAACACGCCGAAGTGCGAGGCGGTCTCGGCGTCCACCCACATTCCCAAGCCGATCACATCGGCCTCGGGCATGGGCGGGAGTTTCGGCGGAAAGCGGAGAAGGACATCGCCACTGGCCAACATGACACGACTCGAGGCAGACGCGGCGGAGGCGATGTGGCGGAAGCCGGGGAACTGGACATCGAGGAGGGTTTGGTCGAGCCGCTGCCCCTCCGCCCAGCGGAGCGCGGGGAACGGCATCAGAATTTTTCCCGTGGCGGCGTAGGCGGGGAGGCGGCGGCTTTGCCCGCCGGCCATGAGGGCGAGTTTGAGGCCGGAATCGCACCATTCGGCGAAGGATTTTCCACCTCCAGTCGCGCGCCAGGCCGAGGCGAGAAGATGGGCGATGCCGCCTCCGGAGCCGAGTTTCGAGCCAGCGGGGTCGCAGGCGGCAAACCAATTTCTTCCTTCCGGAGAGTTCGGGAAAAACTCCGCCATCGCCGGCGGGAGCGAGATGAGACGCTGGAAATTTCCCGGCGTGGTCACATCAATGCCCGCCGAGTTTCACGGGACCCGCCTCGCTCAAACCGCTCAGTTTCGGCCAGAGGAATCCGTAGAGCGAGACGACGACGAAGCAGACCATCGGGACGAGGAAGGCATCCGACATTCCACGGACATCGCCGACCCAGCCCATCAATTTCGGCAACAGCGCGCCGCCCATGATCGCCATGACGATGAACGAAGAAGCCATCTTGGATTTCTCGCCGAGGCCGTGAATGCCGAGCGCAAAGATGGTCGGGAACATAACCGACATGAAGAAGAAGCTCAGGAAGAGCGCGATGAGCGAGAGCCAGCCGAGCTTGAGGGCGATGGCGGCCATGAGCAGGACATTCGCCGCAGCATAAATTCCCATGACTAGCCAGGCGGGAACGCGCGAAAGAATCCAAGATCCGGTCGCCCGGCCGAGCAGAAACAAGGTGAATCCAAAGTAAGCCAGCAGCTTGGTGGCGCCTTGCTCGCTGATGAACCAATTGCCGTCCCGCTGTTCGACACCGGCGCTCCCGCCCAGCCAGAAGCTGTTGTTCCAAGCCTCGCCGACCGGCGGAATTTCCGCGACGACATAGTTGATGAAGAACGCAAAAATTCCCGCCTGCGCGGCGACATAGAAAAACTGGGCCACAACGGCCATGACAAAGTGGGGACGGCTCCAGATCGAGATTCCACCATGCGACGCGGCGGCGGCTGTCACGGCGTCCTCGGGCGGCTTGATCTCCGGCAAGCGGACAAACCAAAAAACGCAGGCCAGCAGCAAGACAACGGCTGCGATGCCAGTGTAGGGAATCCAAAGAGTCTGGTGCGCAGCTTGCGCTCCTTGCTCGGAGTAGAAAAACAACCCACCGATGATCGGCCCCAAAATCCAGCCAACGCCATTGAAGCTCTGCGCGATATTAATGCGCGTGGCGGCGTAGTTTTCAGGCCCAAGAACGGTCGTGTAGGGGTTCGCGACGGTTTCCAAAAAAGTCAGTCCCATCGAGATCACGCACACGCCAAGCAGGAAGGCCCAGAATGTCGAAATGCTCGTGGCTGGAATGAACCAAAGACAGCCCGCCGCCACGATCGCCAGACCGGCGATGATTCCGCCCTTGTAGCCGAGTTTGTTGGCGAACCAACCGGCAGGTAGCGCCATCAGGAAATAGCCCAAGTAGTGGGCAAACTGGACCCAGGCCGACTCGCGTTTCGAAAGATGGAGGAAATCTTGGAAATGCTTGTCCATGACATCGATCATTCCGTTGCAGAGCGCCCACAGGAAAAAGAGGGAGCTGATGAGGAGGAATGTCGCGAAATGGTTGCGACCGTCAGGGGTTTTGAAGATTCCGTTAGTCATGGTTGGAAGTCTGTGAGACTACGCAATTGCTGAGAGGAAGCTCAACCCATTTGAAACGAATCCTGCGGGATGGACCACAGAGAACAGGCACCAAGAGGGCAGAGATTTTGGATTTAGAAATCCGCCACGGCTGCTGGCTTGGACTTGGCGGAAGTTTTTTCGAGAAGGACCGAGATTTTTTTGCTTTGGCCGGGGAGGATTCGGTCGGAAGCAATGTCGGCAAGCGGAGTTAGCACAAATGGCCGCTCGGCGATTCGAGGATGTGGGAGGGTGAGCTCGGAGAGAGTAAAAGCGAGGTTGTCGTAGTAGAGGATATCGAGGTCGATCGTGCGCGGGGCATGGTGGCCATGATTCGCGGGGCGGCCGAGGATTTGCTCGAGGCGTTGGAGTTTTTTCAGCAGGTCGAGCGAGGGGAGGGTGCAGGCGAGTTCAATGGCGGCGTTGAGGAATGCTGGCGAACCGGGCGGGCAATCGACCGGATCAGTTTCGTAAATGCGGGAGCAGAGGAAAGGGCCGCGATCTTCGTGGAGGGCAAAAAGGTGGCGGCGGGCGGCGCGGAGATTTTCAAGGCGGTCGTCGAGGTTCGAGCCGAGCGCGATGCCGACCCTCATTTCAAGCCGAGCACATCCTGCATGTCGTAGAGACCGGGCTTTTGGCCCTGCGCCCAACGAGCGGCGCGGAGAGCGCCTTTGGCGAAGGTGTCGCGACTGGAGGCCTTGTGGGTCAACTCCACGCGTTCGCCGACATTTGCGTAAATCACCGTGTGGTCGCCGACGACATCGCCGCCTCGGACGGCATGCATGCCGATCTCGGTTTTCTGGCGTTCGCCGACCATTCCCTCGCGACCGTGCATGACATTTTTGTCGTAATCCAGCTCGCGGACCTCGGCGAGGATTTCGGCGAGGCGGCGCGCGGTGCCGCTCGGGGAGTCCTTCTTGAGGCGGTGGTGCATTTCGACGACTTCCAGGTCGAAGTCGGGTCCGAGGATTTCGGTGGCCTTGCGGACGAGCCAGAAGAGGGTGTTCACGCCCACGCTGAAATTCGGCGCGAAGACGACCGGGATTTTTTTCGAGATTTCGGAAATGCGCGCGCGGTCGGCGTCGTTGTGGCCGGTGGTTCCAATGACGAGGATTTTCCCGGCGGCGGCGCAGGCTTCGGCGACGCGCACGGTGGAATCGGCGTGGGTGAAATCGATCACGGCGTCGCACGCAGTGAGGGCGGCGGCGAGGTCGTCGCCGACATCAAGGCCGGCGGAGAGTTCAAACGAGGCGGGATCGGCTTTGGCGCAGGCGATGAGGGCTTGTCCCATGCGGCCCCTCGCGCCGTTGATGATGACGCGTGTGGGTTTCACAGGCCGAGTTTTTCGAGGGTTTCGACGAGGCGTTTGCGGTTCGCCTCGGTCATTTCGCAGAGTGGGAGGCGGACATCGGCTGACATTTTGCCGAGGCGGGCGAGGGCGAATTTCGTGGGCACTGGATTCGGCTCGATGAAGAGATCCTTGAAAAGCGGGTAGTATTTCGAATGGATCGCGAGCGCCTTGGCGGGTTCGCCCGCGAGATAATAGCGGAC
>CAWUMN010000119.1:0-4828 GCA_963923595.1 uncultured bacterium | reverse complement strand
CCGAAACCCGACAGCCCGAACTCGAGGAAAACCAAATCCTCGCCGCAGTCTGAATCTGTCGTCTGCCCCCGCGCTTCAAGGCAGCGGAGCCACATGGGCCTCAAAAACGGCCATCGAGCGGGGTTGCAGCGGATAGATGCTCATATGCTCATGCAGGCTTCCGGGCATTTCCCCATGCGGATGCGTCGTGTCGAAAAGCCGCATCCAACTCACAAGTCGGCGCCGCGCTCCTAGGCGAAATGGCATCTCGGCATCCCGGGCATTGAAAAGAATAAGAAACGATCCGCCACGGATGGGTTGGCCGCGCTCATCGCATTCGCTGATCTGGTCGCCGAGCAAGCCCATCCCAAGGCTGCAGGCGTGTGAACACTGCCAGTCGGCTTCCGTCATTTCCATCCCATCCGGACGGAGCCAATAGATGTCTTTGATATCCGTGCCACGAATCGCACGGCCCTGAAAAAAATGCCGTCGGCGAAAAACCGGTTGAGTGCGGCGGAGGGTAATCAGCGACCGGACAAACTCGAGCAGGTTTTTCTGTTCCTCATCGAGGCTCCAATTCACCCACGAGACCTCATTGTCCTGACAATACGCGTTGTTGTTTCCCCGCTGGGTTCGGCCGAACTCATCTCCCGCAAGAATCATCGGCACGCCCTGGGAAAGAAGCAGAGTGGCGAGGAAATTCCGGCGCTGGCGGGAGCGCAGCGCATTCACCGCCGGATCGTCCGTTGGTCCCTCGATGCCACAATTCCAGCTATCGTTCGCATCGGATCCGTCCCGGTTTTCCTCCCCGTTCGCCTCATTGTGCTTTTGATCATGGCTCACGAGGTCCGCCAGTGTGAACCCATCGTGGCAGGTGATGAAATTCAGACTTGCGCTGGGTCGCCGCCCATTGGGCAAATACAAGTCGCTGCTGCCCGCCAACCGCGTGGCGAGTTCGCCCACACTCGTCCCCGTGCCTTTCCAAAACCGCCGGATGCAATCGCGATATCGCCCGTTCCACTCGGTCCACAGAACCGGAAAATTCCCGACCTGATAACCATTCGGCCCGAGATCCCATGGCTCGGCGACGAGTTTCACATTCGAGAGAATCGGGTCTTGGTGGATGATGTCGAAAAACGAACCGAGGCGGTCCACCTCCCACAACTCCCGCGCCAGCGCACTCGCGAGATCGAAGCGGAAACCGTCCACATGCATTTCCTGAACCCAGTAGCGCAAGGAATCCATGATGAGCTGGAGCACACGCGGGTGGGCGACATTCAGCGAATTTCCGCACCCTGTGAAATCGATGTAGTGGGAACGATCGGCATCCAACCGGTAGTAGCTGGCATTGTCGATCCCCCGCATCGAAAGCACCGGCCCGTTGTGCCCGCCCTCCGCCGTGTGGTTGTAGACGACATCCAGAATCACCTCGATGCCCGCCGCATGGAGCGCGCACACCATTTCCTTGAATTCCTTCACCGAATTCTCCGGCCCGCTGGAGCAAAACCTCGGATCCGGCGCGAAGTAGCCGAGCGTGTTGTAGCCCCAATAATTCACCAATCCCCGATCCACCACCCCTTGCTCGTCGGCATGGAAATGCACCGGCATCAACTCCACCGCCGTGACGCCGAGGCTTTGCAAGTGCGCGATCGGCGCCTCGCAAGCCAGCCCGGCATAGGTGCCACGAAGGTGCTCCGGAACCTCCGGATGCCGCCGGGTGAAACCCTTCACATGAACCTCATAGAAAATCGTGTCATGCCAAGGCGTGCACGGCGCCCGTGTGCCATTCCAGGCAAATGCCGAATCCACCACCCGCCCGAGCGGAGCCGTCGCCGCCGTATCCGCGCAGGAATCCATAATCGTCGAATCCCACCGAAAGCCTCGCGCGATCGATTTAGCGTAGGGGTCGAGGAGGACTTTCTTCGAATTGAAACGATGCCCCTCGGCAGGACACTCCGGCCCATGCACCCGATAGCCATAAATCAGCCCCGGCCCCGCCCCGTGCAAATAGCCATGCCAGACCTGATTGGTTTTCTCAGGTAGCGCCAAGCGCCGCGCCTCGACCGTCGATTCCGGAGAATCAAACAGGCACAACTCCACGAGCGTGGCATTTTCGGAGAACAAAGCGAAATTCACTCCCGCCCCATCCCAAACCGCCCCCAGCGGCGCCGGCTTCCCCGGCCAGATCGTGTGGTTGTTGATCATGAAAAATTCGCTCGAACCTGCCCTCGCCCACCAGCCTTGGGAATAGGGCATTGACCCGCTCACGGTTTGAAAAGTCTTGATGCCACCCTCCGCCGGTTGTCCCATCGGCGACTCATGAATCCGATCTCCACCGACCAACTCCTCGCCGCGCAAAACTGGCGCTACGCTACCAAGCAATTCGATGCCTCAAAAAAAATCGCTACTCCCGTTTGGGCCGCTCTCGAGGAGTCCCTGATTCTCTCCCCTTCCTCCTACGGCCTCCAACCCTGGCAATTTTTCGTCGTCGAAAACCCGAACCTCCGCGCCAAGCTCCGCCCGCATTCCTGGAACCAGTCGCAGATCACCGACGCCTCACACCTCGTCGTCTTTGCGATTCCCGAAAAAGTGGATGTGCCCTACATGGAAAAATACCTCGCCCGCATCGCAGATGTCCGTGGCGTCACGCTCGAATCGCTCGGCTTCTACCGCGACATGATGATGGCCGATGTCATCGCCGGACCGCGCTCCGCCTGGGTTCGCGAGTGGGCCGCCCGCCAGGTCTACATCGCCCTCGGGAATTTCATGACCTCCGCCGCGCTCGTTGGCATCGACACCTGCCCGCTCGAAGGCATCGATCCCCGCGAATACGACGCAATCCTCGAGCTCCCCGCTAAAGGCTACAACACCGTCGTCGCCTGCGCCGCCGGCTACCGCGCCACCGAAGACAAATACGCCACCCTCCCGAAAGTCCGCTTCGAAAAATCCGACCTCATCCGGCACCTGTAGCCTCGAACTTGAATATTTGACCACAGAGGACACAGAGCGCACTAAGGAAGAAAATTTTCCATCAGCTCGGAGCAGCCTAACCTCACCGACTCCCGCACCACCTTACGCCACTTAAAACTTAACTCTGAAAACTAAAACTCTCCCATGACCACCACCGCACCCCACGACCCCGCCACACACCGCCTTGAGTCAGACTCGATGGGCCAGATTCCCGTCCCCCACAATGTCTACTGGGGAGCCCAAACCGCCCGGTCGCTGATCCATTTCGACATTGGCGAGGACATTCTCCCGCCCGAGATGGTGAAGGCTCTCGGCATCCTCAAAAAAGCCTGCGCCCTCGCCAACGCGGACCTCGGCAAACTCCCCGCGGACAAGCGCGACCTCATCGTCCGCGCTGCCGATGAGGTGATCGCCGGCAAACTCGACGCCCACTTCCCTCTCCGTATCTGGCAGACCGGCTCAGGCACCCAGAGCAACATGAACGCCAACGAGGTCATCTCGAACCGCGCGATCGAACTCGCCGGCGGCGAGATGGGTTCCAAGGCCCCCGTCCATCCGAACGATCATGTGAACATGTCGCAGTCGTCGAACGACACCTTCCCGACCGCGATGTCCATCGCCGCAGCTACGGTCGTCATCCAAAGCCTTATCCCCGCCGTCAAAACCCTCCGCGACACGCTCGACGCCAAGGCGAAGGCATTCGCCGACATCGTGAAAATCGGCCGCACCCATTTGCAGGACGCCACCCCGCTCACGCTCGGGCAGGAATTTTCCGGCTATGTATGCCTGCTCGACCAGGGCCTCCGCGACATCGAGTTTTCGCTCACCGGCCTCTACCAACTCGCCATCGGCGGCACCGCCGTCGGCACCGGCCTCAACGCCCACCCCGAGTTCGGCGACCGCGCCGCCGCCCACATCGCCAACCTCACCGGCCTGCCGTTCCAATCCGCACCCAACAAATTCGCCGCCCTCTCCGGCCATAACGAATTCGTCATCGCCAGCGGCGCCGTCAAATCCCTCGCCTGCGCACTCATGAAAATCGCGAACGACATCCGCTGGCTCGCTAGCGGTCCCCGTTGCGGCCTCGGCGAACTCATCATTCCCGAAAACGAACCCGGCTCGTCTATCATGCCCGGCAAGGTGAACCCCACCCAGTCCGAGGCGCTCACCATGATCGCGATCCAGGTCATGGGCAACGACACCGCCATCGGCATTGCCGCCTCGCAGGGCAACTTCGAGCTGAATGTCTTCAAGCCCGTCATCGTCCACAATTTCCTGCACTCCGTCCGCCTGCTCGCCGAGGGCTGCCACTCCTTCAACGACCACTGCGCCATTGGCATCGAGCCGAACCTCCCGGTCATCGAAGGCTATGTGAAAAACTCCCTCATGCTCGTCACCGCCCTCAACCCGCACATCGGCTACGACAAAGCCGCGCAGATCGCCAAGAAAGCCCACAAGGAAAACACGAGCCTCAAAGAAGCCGCCCTCGCCCTCGGCTATCTCACTGCCGAGCAATTCGACCAATGGGTCGTGGCCAAAAACATGACCCACCCTTGAAAAGCCCGCGCCCGGCAGCAAGTTTCCAATGAATGTAACTCCGCCTGGACCTTCTGGAGCAGTTGACGGAGCAAGACCTTCGCGAGGATGTTCTTACGAACAATCCCCACTACAAACCCGAGCCGCTTTTCTCAAAAACTGGAACTGGGAGCTTGTCGTCAGCCTCAACCGATCGGCGTGCGCAAGAGTTGGAGCGCAGCACGGCCCTAATTCGCAGGTTGGAGACTCGTGCTTGACCGTGATTCCATGATCTCGGCGATCGACTCCCTGTGCGAGTCCGCCGCCCTGGCCACCGGCGACCATGTGCAAACCCTGCGCGGCA
>CAWUMN010000118.1:0-4833 GCA_963923595.1 uncultured bacterium | reverse complement strand
GAGGAGGTGCTGCTGATCACGATGTCGAGACCCTCGAGTTCGCGTTCCCAGTTTTCAAAGGGAATCGCCCGACCACCGAGGGATTCGGCCAAAGCCTCGGAGCGCTCGCCAGTGCGGTTGGCGACGACCACTCCCCGCGCGCCGCGGGAAAGGAGGGCGCGGGCGGTTTTCTCGCTGGTGTCTCCGGCTCCGACAACGAGAACTTCTTGCTCGGCGAGGGAGTTGAAAATGTGTTCGGCCAGGCCCACCGCCGCCGAGGCGACGCTGACACAGCCGCGTTGGATTTTCGTCTCGGTGCGGATTTGCTTGGCGGTTTGGAACGCCTTTTGGAACGCCCGGTTGAGGCGGCTGCCGGTGTGTCCGTTTTGCAGGGCGAGTTGGTAGGATTGCTTCAACTGGCCGAGGATTTCCGTCTCGCCCATCACCATCGAGTCGAGTCCCGACGCCACGCGGAAGAGGTGCCGCAGGCTGTCGGGTTCGGTGAGTGCGTAAAATTCGGACCCGAGCGGTCCGTCATGTCCATGGAACTCGGAGAGAAATTCGCGCACCGTCAAGAACGCGCGCGTGGCGTCACGATCCGCCGCGACGGCGTAAATTTCCACGCGGTTGCAGGTGGAAAGGATCACGGCCTCCTCAATATTTCCGCGTCCGCGAAGTTTGTCCAAAGCCTCGGGAATGCGGGATTCCGGGAACGCGAAGCGCTCGCGCAACTCGACAGGCGAGGAGTGGTGGCTCAAGCCCAGCGTGACGATCATGGGTTGTGAAGGGCCGAGAGGAGGTTTGTGCCCCAGAAGGTAAGTAGAAGAAAGGCGAACACCCCGGCAACCGCGTAGGCGAAATGACGGCCGGCCAAATCAAATTTCCAGCGGCCTATGATCAGCGAAAGATAGGCGAGCCACAGCAGGCCAGACCATTTTACCTTCACATCGGCGAAATATGAAAGCGTCTCGAGCCTCGGCAGCCTCCAGCCGGCGAAGAGACCGAGTGTGAGCATAACAAATCCCGCCAGCACCAAGCCTGAGGCGACGCGCTCGAGCCGTTGGATCGGGGGCATGACCGACAAGACCGCGCTGAGTTTCTTGAGCTTCAAGTTGTGATCCTGGGTGAGGAACATGATCGCGGATACCGCTGCCATCCCGAACGCTCCGTAAGCGAGAAGGATCAAGGCCGCGTGGGAACTCACCAGCCAGCCGGTGAACTGCGGCGCGCCGCTCGGCGCGGGGTCGAGAGCCGGCATGAGCGCAAAGACGCCCATCGAGAACAGGAGCGGTGAGGCAAAGGCCGCGATGAACCTCAAACGGGTTGAAATTCCCAGCGCCAGGCAGGCGAGAACAAGGCCCCAGCAAACAAAGAGCATCGCCTCGAAGAGATTGTTGATCGGACACGCTTGCAGGGAGGTTCCCCGCAAAAACATGGCCCAGCTCTGCAGAAGGAACGCCGCTAGGAGCAGGAAATACCCCACGCGCGCATCGCGCAGAAATCCACGGCGCCACAGAAACAGCGAGTGCACCATGCCGCCGCCGTAGCAAATCACGGCCAATAAAAAAACATGCCTCGCGGTGAACCAATCCACTGGTGAACGCTATTCCCTAGGTTCGCAGGCGATCAATACGCAAGTAGCTACAATGGACAAAATGGTCAGCGATGATTTTCGGCGACCCTGCGATTGGGATCTTTTTGGAGGAGATGCTCGCCCTTGGATAATGGCGCGCCTTGCTTGAGAGTTTCACAGCCTCACTAACCACTCGATTTTGTTGCTACTTTCCGATGCAGAAGCGGGTGAAGATTTCGCCGAGGATGTCTTCGGTGTCGGTGGTTCCGACGATGCGGCCGAGGCAGTCGAGCGCGGCGCGGAGTTCGATGGCGGTGAGTTCGGGGGGGGCGTTGGATTTGACGAGTTGGGTGGCGGATTCGAGGGAGGCGCGGGTGGATTCGAGGAGGGCTTTGTGGCGGGCGTTGATGGCGGCGAGCGATTGGCCGGAGGCGAGGTGGCGGAGTCCGGCGGCTTCGCTCATGGCGTCGAGAAGTTGGTCGAAGCCCGCGCCTGTGGCGCAGGAGATGGGGATTGCGCTGGGAGGCAGGGTGGGGCAGGGGAGGTCGAATTTGTTGGCGACGAGGATTTCGTTTTCGCGCAGCGCGGCGGGGATTTCCTCCGTCGAGGCGTCGATGACATGCAAAACCAGATCGGCGGATTCGAGGGCTCGCTCGGTGCGGGCGACGCCTTGGCGCTCGACGGGGTCGGAGGTTTCGCGGAGGCCGGCGGTGTCGGTGAGGCGGTAGAGGATGCCGCGCAGGCAGGCGGTCTCCTCGATCGTGTCGCGGGTCGTGCCGGGGATTTCGCTGACGATCGCGCGGTCCATGCCGAGGAGTCGGTTGAGGAGGCTGGATTTTCCGGCGTTGGGTTTTCCGGCGATGGCCACGCGGACGCCTTCGCGCAGGATGCGGCCTTCGTCGGCGGTTCCGAGCAGAGCGGTGGTGCGGTTGAGGAGGGTTTGGATTTTCTCCAAAAGCACACGGCCCGTGGCGGGGTCGATCCCTTCCTCGGGAAAGTCGATGAACGCCTCGATGTGCGCGACGGTTTCGAGGGCGGTGTCGCGGAGGGCGAGGATTTCGGAGCCGAGGCGACCCTCGAGTTGCTGGGCGGCGGCGCGGAGGGCGAGGGGGGTGCGGGCTCGGATGATATCCATGATCGCCTCGGCGCGGGTGAGGTCGATCTTGCCGTTGAAAAAGGCGCGCTGGGAAAACTCGCCGGGTTCAGCGGTGCGGGCGCCGTGGCGGAGGACGAGTTCGAGGATTTTCGCGGCAAGAAGTATGCCTCCGTGGCAAGAGATTTCAGCCATGTCCTCGCCGGTGAAGCTCGCCGGGGCGCGGTAGGTGGTGACGAGAACTTGGTCGATGGTTTCCTCGCCATCCGCGATGCGGCCGAAGGTGGCGTGGCGGGGTTTGAGGGACGCGGAGGACGAATGAAAAATGCGGCTGAGGATTTTCGGTGAGTCGGGACCGGAGAGGCGCACCAGCGCGATGGCGCCTTCACCCGGAGGCGTGGCCACGGCGGCGATGGTTTCCTCGAAGGCCGGCATCAGGCCGCGAGGGGTTCGCCTTTTTTCAAGAGGCCTTCCTGATCGAGCACGCGGAGGTTTTCGATGAAAGCGCGGTTTTGTTCCATCGTTCCCACCGAGACGCGAATCCAGCCGGGGAGCTTGTAACTGCGCATGGCGCGGACGATCAGGCCGCGGCGGAGGAGGGTTTTGAAGACGGCGTCACCGTCGCCGACATGCACGAGCACGAAATTCGCGGCGCTCGGGACAAAGGTCAGCCCCATCGCGGTGAACTCGGCCTCGAGATAGGCACGGCCCTCGTGGGTGAGTTCGCGGGTGCGGCGCATGTGGTCCTCGTCGGCGAGGCCCGCGAGCGCGCCGGCTTGGGCGATGCCGTTCGCATTGAAGGGTTGGCGCGTTTTTTGAAGAACTTCGGCGATGCGGGCGGGCGCGAGACCGTAGCCGATGCGGAGATTTGCGAGGCCTTGGATTTTCGAAAAAGTCCGCATCACGACGACATTCCGGTTTTCGCGGACATAGCGGAGGACATCCGGGGGGGTGTCGAGGAACTCGTAGTAGGCCTCGTCGAAAATCACGAGGACATGGTCTGGAACGCGCGCCATGAAGCGGTCGATCGCCTCCTGGCCGACGAGCGTGCCGGTGGGGTTGTTGGGATTCGCGATGAAAACCTGGCGGGTGCGCGGCGTGATGGCTGCTAGCATGGCGTCGAGGTCGTGGGTGAAACCAGGATCGGGAACCTCGATGGTTTTGGCGCCGAAGAGTTGCGCCATCAGGCTGTAGACAGCAAAGGCGTGGCCCGCCGTGACAACCTCGTCGCCCGGCTTCAGGAAGGCGTGGCCGATAAATTCGATGATTTCATTCGAGCCGTTGCCGAGGATGACATTCGCGCGCTCGAGGCCGAGTTTTTCGGCGATCGCATTGCGCAGGGCCCAAGCGCCGCCATCGGGGTAGAAATGCGAGCGCTCCAGGGTTTCGCGCATTGCCTGGATGGCGAGCGGCGAGGGGCCGAGGGGGTTTTCATTCGAGGCGAGCTTGATGATATCGGAGGGTTTGAGGCCCATTTCGCGGGCGAGTTCCTCGACCGGTTTGCCCGGTTCATAGGCCACGAGATTCAAGACATGCGGGTGCGCGGTCGTTTCCATTTCAGGGAAGGAGGGAACACGATCCGGCGACTTCAATCAACATTGGCTTCCAAGCGGGGTGCGGGCGGGATACTGGCAATGGGCTTCATGAGTTTTCGTCCGGTCGTCGTCCTGCCTTCTTTCAACAGCGGTCCCCAACTTGCGCTAACATTGCGCGCGGCGCGGGCGGAGTGTTCCGAGGTTTGGGTGGTGGTGGATGGCAGCACGGACGGGAGCGACCGGGAAGCCGAGGATTTGGGTTTGGAGGGCGTGCGGTTTTTGCGGATCGAAAAAAACTCGGGGAAGGGTGGGGCGGTGCTGGCGGCATTGAGGGAGGCGTCGCGCGAGGGGTTCACGCATCTGCTGGCGATGGATGCCGATGGTCAGCATCCGGCGGAGAAGATTCGGCCATTTTTGGAGCTGGGGGAAAAATATCCCGAGGCTTTGGTTTGCGGGGTTCCGATTTTCGGGCCAGACGCCCCAGCGGAACGGGTGAGGGGGCGCTTGGTGGGGAATTCCTTTGCGCGGTTGGAAACCCTCGGACTCGGGCCCGACGACTCGCTTTTCGGTTTTCGGCTTTATCCGGTGGAGGCGTCGCTGCAGGTGATGGAGCGGACGCGCTGGGCGCGGCGTTTTGATTTCGACACGGTGCT
>CAWUMN010000117.1:0-4856 GCA_963923595.1 uncultured bacterium | reverse complement strand
AGGAGTATCGTCGGCAGCGTCAGATGTGTATAAGAGACAGGAGATAAGCGCCGACCGGCCCCTTGCCCTCGCCCACGAGATAGGCCTCGTCAGCCTTGAAGCGGTGCATCGTGTAGCGGTCCTCCTGGGCGTAGATCGCGACGGTGCGCATTCCGAGCTCGGTCGCCGCGCGGAAGACGCGGATGGCGATTTCACTGCGGTTGGCGGCGAGGAGGGTTTTTCCGGCGACGGATATGGCCGGGGAGTTGGTCTTGGATTTCATACGGGAGAAAGGCTCATCGTTTATAGAATCCGCCATTGCGGAAGGCAATCCTTCCACCGGGTGGGGCGTTTCCCTTATCCTGCGGCCATGGCTTCCGAGGAGATTTTGCTGGCTGTCGATCCGTCGCTTCGCGGCACCGGATTCGCCGTGCTGTCGCGCGAGGCCGGCAAGGTGCGCTGCCTCCATTTCGATGTGGTCAAAAACCCGCCGAAACTCTCGCAGGCCGGTTGCCTTCTGGAAATTCACACCCGCCTCAGCGACGCGATCAAGCAGTTCCGCCCAACCGCGATGGCGGTGGAGAGCGTGATCTATGTTCAAAGCTTCCAGACCGCCATCACACTCGGATCCGCTCGGGGAGCGGTTCTGTTGGCGGCCGCCCACCACGGGCTCGCCATCCACGAATACGCGCCTCGCCGCGTGAAGCAGGCCGTGGTCGGTCGCGGCGGAGCCCAGAAAACCCAGGTCGCCTTCATGATCCGCTCGCTCCTCGGCCTCACCGTCACCCCCCCGCCCGATGCCGCCGACGCGATCGCCGTGGGCCTCACGCATTTTCAATCGGCGAAATTCCCCGCGCTCCGATGAAGATTCTCACTCCGGGCCGGATGTCGTTCGAAGCCGCCCTCGCGCTCCAGGAAAACCTCGTCGCCGATCTCCAGGCCGGGCGCGCCGAGGAAACCCTCGTTCTTCTCGAGCACGAACCCGTCTACACCATCGGACGGACGCGCGACCACTCGAGCCTCCGCCAAAACCTCCCCCACCCCGTGTTCGAAACCAACCGCGGCGGCCAGGCGACCTTCCACGGTCCCGGCCAACTCGTCGGCTACCCGGTTCTCGACCTCTCGCGGCGCGGACGCGATCTCCACCGCTACCTGAGATTTCTCGAGGATTTGTTGATCGAACTTTCCGCCAGCTACGGCGTCACCGCCCAAAGCCGCGAGGGACTCACCGGCGTCTGGGTCGGCCCGCGCAAACTCGCCTCGCTAGGTGTCGGAGTCCGCAAATGGATTTCCATGCACGGCTTCGCGATCAACGTCACGCGCGAGTCCACCGGAGCCTTCGCCCACATCACACCCTGCGGTCTCACTGGCGTGGAAATGACCAGCCTCGCTCATGAATCCGGCGGCGACATCACCCTCGACGACGCCCTCGAGCGGACGGCGGATTTATTTATGAAACGAATCGATCATTTGACCGATTCACGAACCCTATAAAAGTTGCAGGCCGCCGCAACGATTGCTGCGACGGCCTGCTGTTCCCCCCAGAACGAGGCCACAATCCCACGACCTCGCCGCGGGCGCAATACTTTTTTCAAAAAAAATTCAGGCTCGACTAGATGGATACCTCAAGATGTTCGAGCACAAAGGAAAACGGGACGGCTTCAAGCATTCCAAAGGCATCGTGGCGGTTCAGGCGGTCGCGGGTGGTGGCGGGACTGGTGAGGCCGCAGAGAAAGCGCGCGAGGGCGCGTTTGCTCCGGAGCGCGGCATGGCCTTCGCGGCGCAGGGATTCGATGGCGGCGATGTCGGTGGTGGTGATTTCGGGAACGGGAGCCGCAGGCAGCACACCGGCGACCTGGCCCTCGCAGCCTCCGCAATGGCCGCAGGGTTTCTCCATCGTTTCCCCGAAATAGGCCAGGAGTCGGGCGGTGAGACAGCCACGATCCGTGGCGAAGGCGACAATCCCATCCAGCCTTTCAAGATCGCGCGCCTCGCGGTTGGTGAAAATTTCAAAAAGCCGGGATGCCACCTCGTGCGGTGTCCGGTTTTTCGCCTCGGGCAGAAGCCGGAAGCGGTGGCGGAGCCCGGCGGGTTTCAACTCGATGTCGCCGGATTCCTCGAGATACCGGAGGGCCTTGACGATGCGGTCGCGGGATTCGCCGATGGCAGCGGCGGAGGTGTCGAGATCGAGCGTCAGGAGGCGCGTGCCGCGTTTCGCGGAGGCGAAGAGGGCCTTCAGGAAACGCTGACGGGCAGGCCTATGGCCGGCGATCACGCGGTCCTCGGGATGCCGGAAGGCGAGCTGGAAGCGGGAGTGGAGCATCCCGGCCGGTTCGATAAGGCGCTCCTTCTCGAGATGCGCGATCACGGTTTCGAGGACGAGTTGGCGGATGTCCGTGGTGCGGGAAAGGTCGTATCGGCTGATGTCGAATTCCTCGCCTTGGCGGAGCAGGTGATCGACCAGGCGGCGGAGCGAGGGTTCGTCGGGGGTGTCGCCCAGAATGAAATTCCGCAGCACGGTGAGATCGTCCGCGCAGGCGAGCATTTCGCAGCGGGAGGGAAGTCCGTCGCGGCCCGCGCGGCCGGTTTCCTGCTGATAGTTCTCGAGGGTTTTCGGCAGGTTGAAGTGGATGACCGAGCGGATGTCCGCCTTGTCGATTCCCATGCCGAAGGCAATGGTGGCGACGATGATGTCGCAACGGCCTTGCATGAAGTCGTCCTGCGCCGAGGCGCGAACCTCGTCCGCCATGCCGGCGTGGTAGGCCCTCGCCGAGAGCCCGCAGGATTTCAAATGCGCGGCGACCTGCTCGGCCGTGTTCTGGAGCGTGACATAAACAATCGCCGGATGCC
Source organism: uncultured bacterium (assembly GCA_963923595.1). Lineage (GTDB taxonomy): Bacteria > Verrucomicrobiota > Verrucomicrobiia > Chthoniobacterales > Terrimicrobiaceae > UBA967. Next base: position 2,027 of record CAWUMN010000117.1, on the reverse strand, counting down.
GTGACGGATCGCGGAGGCGTTCGGCTAAAATGCCCAGCCGCTCCGCGCCGGAGGCTGGAGTGACATGGATCGAGAGGTTCCGGCGGTGGAACGAGGTGGTGATGCAGTCCTCCTTGCGAATGCCGAAACCTTTCCGAATTTCCTCGGCCACAGCGGGTGTCGCCGTGGCGGTGAGCGCCAGCACGCGGGGGATGCGGAGTTTTTTCGCCAAGGCGGCGAGCCGGAGATAGTCGGGGCGGAAATTGTGGCCCCACTCGGAGATGCAATGCGCCTCGTCGATCGCGAGCAGGGCGGGTGGATTTTTGCGGAGTCGCGCAATGAACGCCTCGCTGGAAAACCGCTCCGGGGCCACGTAAAGCAACTTGAGCGCGCCCGAGGAAATCGCCGCGAGCACCTCCGCTGTCTCGTCCGCCGCAAGGGTCGAATCCAACCGCGCGGCGGCGATCCCCCGTTTTCGCAGCGCATCGACCTGGTCCTTCATCAGCGCGATCAAGGGCGACACCACGATGGCGGGGCCGTCCAGAAGAACGGCGGGGAGTTGATAGCAAAGCGACTTCCCCGCCCCCGTAGGAAAAATCGCCAACGCGTGGCGGCCCGCGAGTAGGGTTTCAATAACGCGCCGCTGGCCCTCGCGGAATCCCGCGTGGCCGAAGTGCCGCTCCAAGGCCCCCTCCAAATCCCAATCGTTCGCCATGGAAATGAAATCCTACGGCGGGGACTCGCGTTCGGCGCGGCGGAATTCCTCCATCTCGCGCTTCAGGGGAGCCCAATAGATGCGGTCTTTTTCTTGTTCGAGTCGTTTTTCGGAGTCGAGCTCCTCGCGAAGCGCGGACAAATTTCCCTGGATCGCCAACGCCAAAAGCGGACGCCTGGCGAGGTGCGCGGCGGCGTCTTCAGGATACCGGGTGCAAAGATCCACGAGCCGATCGGGCGAGCGTGATTCGAGAAACCAGAATTCGAGGCACTCGCGGTTCGGGTTTTCATGCATGGCCTCGTAGTGCCCTTCCACCAAAGCCTCGATGACCGGCCAGTCCTTTTCCCTCTGGGTTTTCTTGGCATTGACCAAATCGGGAATCGATAACAGATGAATCTGCCCACCCTGCTCCTCGGAAATCGTCGTCCTTCGCTCCCAGAGCTCTTGAAATCCTTCGAGATCGCGGAGTTTCACCATCACATCCACCCTCAAGCCCTCCACCCCAGCGGCCGCACAGCGAAAATGGACCGCGTGCCCGCGCGCCAAAACCTCGGGGCTGAATCGAGGAACGGCTATTCGACGGGCCTGCAATTCCTCAAGCGCTCGGAACAGGCCATCGAAATTTCCCTCATCCGCGAGGAGGAGGAAATCGATGTCCTTGCTAAACTGCGCCGCGCCGTAGAACACGCAAGCCTGGCCGCCCATAAGCAATGCCTGAACTTGATGTTTCTGGATCGTAGAAAGGACTTGTCGGATCGGGGTCGGGATCAAGGGAACCTCCCATGGCAAGGTAGTTGGCGAAGATTTTCTCGCTTTCGCGGAAGCGCTCGAGCGGGGTGAGTTTCACCCACTCCTGCCATTCCTCCGGCCAGTCTTCGAATTTCATCGCGCTCCGCAACATAGGCACCCGACCGCCCCTGTCGAGGTGGAAAAACCTCGCCGCCGCCAGTTCAACTCCTCCAGAAAACACCCATCGCGCCCCGCTTGATTCCCCGGCCATTCACCTGTCTACTCCCCCATCCATGCTGACCATTCGCAATCTCAAGAAATCCCACGGCGGCCGACTGCTTTTCGAGGACGCCGATATGCAGGTCAACTACGGCGAACGCGTCGCGCTCGTCGGCCCCAACGGCGCGGGCAAATCTACCATCTTCTCCCTCATCCTCGGCCGCGACGAGGCCGACGCCGGAACCATCCAGCGCGACGAATGGACCACCCTCGGCTACCTCCCTCAGGAGGCCGAAGCGGTCGGCGCCGAAACCGCCCTCGACATCGCCACCGGCCGCGCGGGCGAAGTCCAAGCCCTCGAAAAAATCCTCGCCACCTGCGAAGC
>CAWUMN010000116.1:0-4895 GCA_963923595.1 uncultured bacterium | reverse complement strand
ACTTGGCGGTGTCGATTTTTGCGAGGGCCTTGTTCATTTGCATGATCGCATAAACAGGGCTTTCGACGGCTCCGGCGACATCGCCGATGACATAGGTCACGGGCATCAGGTTTTTGTGGTAGATGCTCTTATCGGTAATCGTTTGCTCGATGGTTACGAGTTCGCGCAGCGGAATCAGCGGGGCGCTGGCGGCTGAAGAACCCGGCTCGGGAAGCGCGTTGGCGTCACCCGAACGGACGCGCAGGGAGAGCAATTCCCCGGGCGTGGTGCGCATGGAGCGCGGCAACTCGAGCACGATGTCGATGTCCTCCTTTTCGCGCGGCACATGCAGGAGATCGATCGCCTGACCACCCACAGCCAGGCGGAGGGTTTGGGAAATCGTCTCGGCGCTGATGCCGTGGAGGGCGGCTTTTTCCTTGTCGATGACGAAGCGCGCCTTCGGTTGGTCGGCCTCGATATACCAGTCCACATCCACAACGCCGGGCGTTTCCTTGAAAACCTTGATGACTTCTTTGGCCAAGGCGTGGCGGGCCTCCTCGTTCGGGCCGTAGATTTCAGCCACGAGCGTTTGAAGCACCGGCGGACCCGGGGGAACCTCGGCGATGGCCACACGGGCGCTGTGTTTCGCCGCGATGGCGGCGATGGCGGGACGAACCCGCTTGGCGATGTCGTGGCTGGCGGCCCGGCGATTGTGTCGGTCTTCGAGATTCACCTGGATATCGGCGACATTCGCGCCCCGCCGCAGGAAATAATGGCGGACGAGTCCGTTGAAATTGAACGGCGCGGCGGTGCCGGCGTAGACCTGTGTGTCCACGACTTCGGGCTCTTGCTTCATGATGGCGCCTATCTCGCGGGCCACGGCGGCGGTGCGCTCCAGGGAGGTTCCCTCGGGCATGTTGAGGATGATCTGGAACTCGCTCTTGTTGTCGAATGGCAGCATTTTCACCTTCACCCATCCGATGCCGACCATGGCCAGCGAGCCGAGGAGTAGCAGAACGATGCCGACCAGAAATCCTGTGCGCGCGCCCTTGTGATGAAGCAGAGGCCCCATGATGCGACGGTAGAAGCGCGTGAAGAAATCCTCCTCGTGCGCCGCGCTCCCGCTGCCGTGGATTTCACCATGCTTGGCGAGGCGCCTCTCGCCGTTTCGCCAGCGCAGCATGCGGATCGCCGCCCAAGGCGTGACGACAAACGCGATGAGCAGGGAGAAAAACATCGCCGCGCTGGCTCCGATCGGGATCGGGAGCATGTAGGGCCCCATGAGTCCTCCCACGAAGGCCATCGGCAACACGGCGAAAATCACCGCGAATGTCGCGAGGATCGTCGGATTTCCGACCTCGCTCACTGCCTCGACCGCGATGGCCGCCCAGTTTTTGTCCTTGTTTCCCGGCAGGTGGAAATGGCGGACGATGTTCTCCACAACCACGATCGCGTCATCGACCAGAATCCCAATCGAGAAAATCAATGCGAAGAGCGTGATTCGGTTCAGGGTGAAGCCGAGCAGGTAGAAAACCAGAAGCGTCAGGGCGAGGGTGGATGGAATCGCGATCGCTACGATCAAAGACTCGCGCCAACCAAGCGCGAAAAGGATGAGAAGCGAAACGCTCACGACCGCGATCGCCATGTGGAAGAGGAGTTCGTTCGATTTTTCCGCCGCGGTCTCGCCGTAGTTCCGCGTGACGCTCACCTCCACATCGGCGGGAATCAGCGTGCCTTTGAGTGAATCGACCTTGCGCTGGACGGCATCGGCGACCGAGATCGCATTGGCGCCTGGGCGCTTGGCAATGCTGAGGGTGACGGCCGGCTCGTCGGGCCCGTTGTTTTCGCCGCTGGAATGCAGGACATACTGGCTCGGTTCCCCGGCCTCATCGAGGATCGTGGCGACTTCGCGGAGATAGACGGGCTTGCCGTTGTTGACTCCGACCACGATGTGACCCACATCCTCGGCGGTTTCTAGGAAAGCCCCCGTTTCCACAGCAACCTCGCGATCTCCTGAAACCAAGCCGCCAGAGGCAAATTGGCGGTTTGCCTGTTGGATCATCGGCACGATTCCGGAGGGGCTGAGATTGCGCGAGGCAAGGCGGGCGGGATCGAGTTGCACACGGAGCTGGCGCTTGTTGCCGCCGATGAGGGTGGTTTCGGCAACGAGCGGGACTTGCTTCACGGCGTCATTCACCTCGGCGGCGAGGCGGCGGAGTGTGAGGTGGTCGTGCGTTTTGCTGTGGAAGGTCAGCGCGAGGATCGGGACATCGTCGATCGACCGGGGCTTAACGAGCGGAGTTCCAACGCCGGGCGGGATGCGATCGAAGTTCGCGCGGAGTTTTTCGTTCAGGAGGACGAGGCTTTTTTCCAAATCCGAGCCAACAAGGAAACGGACGATGAGCAGCGATTCGCCGGGTCGGGAGGTCGAGTAGATGTATTCGACACCGGGGATTTCCCAGAGGAGTTGCTCCATGGGGCGCGTGGCACGCTCCTCGATTTCCTTCGCGTTCGCACCGGGCATGGCGACCATCACATCGATCATCGGCACCTTGATTTGCGGCTCCTCTTCGCGAGGAAGGGCGATGACCGCGAAAAGGCCCAGCAGGACCGAAACAATGACCAGCAACGGCGTGAGCTTCGAGTCAACGAAGGCTCCTGCTATGCGCCCGGCGAGACCTTGGGTGGGATTTTCAGCGGGGATCATTTCGCGACCTCCACGGCTTGGCCGTCAATCAACGCGGCGGGATTCGAGAGGATCACCACATCGCCCTCCGCAAGGCCTGAGAGGATTTCCACACCATCGGCGAAGGCTTTGCCGGTGCGGATGAGGCGAAGGCGGGCTTTTCCGGAATCACTCACAAAAACAATCTCCATCTGTCCGCGCTTCACGATGGCGGCAGAGGGAACTCGGATCGATTTCGCCTCGCCAACAGGAACGGCGGCGCGACCGAACTGCCCCGCACGAAGTTCGGGCGAGGCAGGGAGGTCGAGTTTCACAAGAAAAGTTCGGCTGGAGGCATCGGCGCTGGGGGAGACTTCCGCGACGGTGGCGGCGAGGTTTTGGCGGATCGCGGGAATTGAAACCTCGATTTTGTCTCCGGCATTGACCATTCCGATCAGAGCCTCGGGCACATCGGCCTCGAAGCGAAGTTCCCCTCGATCCTCGATTTCCAAAAGCGGCTTGCCGGGGGCGGCCAAGTCGCCGACTTCGGCCAGGCGACGCGCCACGATGCCATCAAAAGGCGCGGTGACATTCACATAGCCCAGCATCGCACGGGCCTCTCGAAGAGCGGCTTCCGCCACGCGGGCGCGGGCCTCGGCAGCATCGAGTTCTTGTTTACTGGAGACCTGCTTCTGAGCCAGAGCGCGGGCCCGTTCCAAGTCCCGGGTGGCTTGGTCGTTTTGCGCCTCGGCTTGCTCGAGGCGGGCTTGAATCTCTCGAGCGTCGATTTTGGCGAGGAGTTCGCCGGATTTCACCTTCTGCCCAAGGGTCACCGGCATTTCGGAAATGCGTCCGCTCACCTTCGCTTCGATCGTTGAGCGAACCCGGGTGCGCACCGACCCGACCACTTCCTCGGTGACCGGGCGACTCGCCAGAGCGACGACCATGGTTTCCACAGCATCGGCCCACAAAGCAGGACAGGCTGAAACCGCAACAAAAAGGCTGGAGCAAATGATTTTCTTCATAGGAATCGAAAACTTCCCCTCGACAATATGAGCGTTTGATCATATAAGCAATTTAATTTTTATGCCGACTGCCAAAATATCCCACCGCGAGATGCCCGCCGCTGCCATGGAGTTGGTTGCAGCCCGGTTCCGGCTTTTGGGCGAACCGAACCGGCTCCGCCTGCTGGCGGAATTGCAGGAGGGGGAGCGGAGCGTGAACGATCTGGCGGAGGCGACTGGGCTAACGCAGGCCAATGTCTCGCGTCACCTCCACGCCTTGGCGGAGAGCGGAATTCTGAGCCGCCGAAAGGCCGGATTGCAGGTCTTCCACGCCATCGCCGATCCGAAAATCTTCGAGCTTTGCGACCTCGTTTGCGGCAGTATCTCGCAGCGGATGAAAAGCCAATCGGCCTATTTTGAGAAACCATGAGCACGCTGGCGGAAAACCTCGCGTCAGTGCAGGCGCGAATCGCCAACGCGGCCGAGAAATCCGGGCGCAGGCCTGAGGAAGTCAAGTTGGTTGCGGTATCAAAGACCTACCCGGCCGAAGCGATTCGCGAGGTTTTCGATGCGGGCCAGCGAGCTTTTGGCGAGAGCCGCGTCCAAGAGGCCTTGCCGAAAGTCGAGGCGCTGCCGCCCGAGATCGAGTGGCATTTCATCGGACATCTTCAGACCAACAAAATCCGCAAGGTCGTCGGTCGATTCGCCCTCTTCCATGGCATCGACAACCAAAACCTCGCGCTCCAGATGAACCGCATCGCGGGTGAACTTGGCGTGACGGCGAAAGTGTTGCTCGAGGTGAATGTCTCCGGCGAGGAGTCGAAATTCGGCTTCGATCCGGAGTCGCTATCGGCCACGCTGGAAGTCCTCCTTCCCCTCCCCTTCCTTCGCATCCGGGGCCTGATGACCATGGCGCCCTATAGCGACAACCCCGATGAGGCGCGGCCGTATTTTGCGAAGCTGCACGAACTCCGAGACCGGCTTGTCACCGAGACCGGCCTTCCTCTCCCCGAGCTTTCCATGGGCATGAGCGGCGATTTCGAGCAAGGCATAGCCGAAGGAGCAACGATCGTCCGCGTAGGGTCCGCGATTTTCGGCGACAGGGTCTGAACTCAGCGCCAACAACGAAAATTCCCTGAGATCCAGAGCGGTTAATTTTTATTGGTAGCTGCGGCATTCTACTGCGGCGACACGCTCAGACGCCCCAAAAGAGCGGGACGGCTGCAATAAATTTAACCGCTTTAATG
>CAWUMN010000115.1:0-4902 GCA_963923595.1 uncultured bacterium | reverse complement strand
TACTTCCAACCGACAGAGTTCGCTTCGTGGCCGGTATCGCGCAATCTCGTGGGAGCCACCGGCCTCGCTTGCGAGGTCGAGGGTGATGGCAGCGGAGCCCTGCTGGTGATCACTCTATGCAGCACCGGCGAGCGCGACTATGTGATCCCGATCGATTTCACCGGCACGCGCCAAATCGAAATTCCCAATGGCGATGCTGCCATCGCCGACCCGCGTTGGGGTTGGAGATTCACCACACGCAGCTTTGACTATGCGGGCATCCGTTTGGTCAAAGCCGGCTTCGGCATGGTGCCTCCCAATACAGAGGCCAAAGCCAAAATCCGAAACCTCCGCGCGCTCCGCTTGGCCCAAAAGGATGTGTCCAACCTCACGCTGAAAGTGGGAGATCAAGGCAAGTTTGTGGTTCCCGGCCCTGTGCCGTCCGGCCACTACCTTTGGTATCTTGGCGGAGATACGATTGGACTTTACGACGCCAACTGGAACAAGGTCTCCGACCTCCCAGTGCAAAAACAAAACTTCCTCTTCCCGCAAGGCCGTTTTCCGTTGGACATCTCCACAGAAGATGAAGCCGCCAAACCCTGGCTCGAGTGCCAGTTTTTTGTGAAAGGCGAACCGATCGAGATCACTACAAAATAACCTCTCCCCCGAATCCCACCCCATGAAAAAAACGCTCCTCACCCTGAGCGCGAATTCCATCATCGATCTCGGTCACCGCCCTCCTGCTCCTAATTCGCGGCGGTATGTGGCGCAAGGCTCTGGCGTTTTCAAAATGCAAAGCCTTCATAATAAAAATTATTAGATTGTCTATCTAATGTATAATTTGTAAAAAACACTCTCCGCTGAACAGGCGGTGAACCAACCAAAACCAACCAAAACATCAAAAATGAAAACCATAAAATCACTCCTCGCAGTTGCCCTCGTGGCAGTTTCAGCAAGCTATGTGTCGGCTCAAGATTCTAAAGCCTTCTCGGGTGCTGTTGTCGCCGTTTCTAATACTTCGATTACGGTGAAAACCGACAGCGGGGACAAGACTTTTGCTATCGACAGCGGGACGAAATTTGTGGATGCGGCCAGTGCAGCTGACATCAAGGCGGGACAGCAAGTTGGAATCCGTGCGGATGCTGGCGAGACCAAGGCCCTTTTGATCCGCGGCAAATGGCCCATTCAGTAACTCGCCTTTTGGCATCGATTCATAAGGCACAAAAAACCAGCTTTAAATCGGTTTTTTTGCTACGTTGAATTAAATTTATAAATGTTCCCCTCAGAACATCTTTTTTAATTTTATCAACCAAAACTACGCGTGAAAAAAACCCTCCTGTCTCTCTCCTTCGTCCTGCTCGCAGCCCATGTGTTGATCGGAGCCGATTCGTTTCCGCCGCTGGAAAACGGAAAGGTTCCCCAGACTACCCAAGAGTTGTGGGCCGGCTACGATCCCTCCAGCGAGCCCCTCGATGTCCAAGTTTTGCAGGAGTGGAAGGGCAAATACGAGGGCAAGGACATTACCACGCAGTTGCTGACCTACACGGTCGGAACTTTCAAGGGGCAGGCTTCCCGCATGGCGGCTTACTACGCTTACCCGAGCGGTGCCGCCGGCAAGGTTCCGGGCTTGGTGGAAATTCACGGAGGTGGCCAAACAGCGAGTCGCGGCACGGTCGAACAAATGGCTGCCAACGGCTACGCTTGCGTCTCGATCAACTGGGGAGCGCGTCCGTTGCCGGAACTCAAGCCCGGCGATCCGAATACTGACTGGGGCGCGGTCGATGCCACGCAGACGACGCATGTCGGGAGTTTCTTCACCATTGCTCCGGACCCGAAGACCATCGACACCGTTCCCAGCCCTCGAAACAACAACTGGTTTCTCGTCACAATCGCCGGGCGCCGCGCGCTGACTTTTTTGGAACAACAGCCCGTGGTCGATTCAGCGCGACTCGGAGTTTTTGGCCATTCCATGGGAGGCATTCTCACGACGATGGTCACCGGCACCGACCCGCGCGTGAAGGTTTCGGTCCCCTCCGTGGGCGGGTCGGGGGATTTCGTGCCCGAGGATGCCAAACGCCCCGGGGCGGGCTACCGCGACCGGATCAAAGAGGCGTTGTATTTTGCCACAGTCGACGAGGCCGCCGTGATTCCCAATATCAAATGCCCGATCCTCTACATGGGGCCGCACAATGACTTCAACTGCAACTACGACTTGCTGAATGCGAACTGGCGTAAAATTCCAGCTGACCTTGTCCATTTCAGCATTTCGCCCCACCTCAACCATCGCCATATCGACGAAGCGGAGTTCACCCGCGTGCACTTCCTCAACACCGTGCTTCTGGGCGATGGAAAATTCCCGGCCACTCCGAAGCTGGAGGTGAATCTGAAAACCAGCGACGGCGTGCCTGTCGCGACCTTGTCACCCGACTCACCCGACCAGGCCCGCAATGTCCAAATCTACTACAGCGTGAATCCCCACGCCCTCACGCGATTCTGGCGCCGCGCAGAAACCGTTCGCGAAGGTGATCATTGGACGGCCAAGCTCCCGATTACGAGCACGGGCATGCCGCTTTTTGTAATGGGCAATGTTTTCTACCCCCTGCCAAAGCCGCTCATCGGCCCGCCGCATCTTCGCAAATCGCCCGAGAATTTCCTCGTGAGTTCTTGGGAACAGGTTTTCGAACCCAAGGATCTCCAGGCCGCCGGCGTGAAGGAGACCAGCAGCTTTGACTCCATGATTCAGGAGTCCTTCGCGGATTGGGGCGATTGGTATCAACTCGGCCCCAAGTTCGCCTCCACCCGCAAACTGACCGACCCGAAATGGATGGGACCGGACGGTGCCGAGCTTGCCATCGATGTGCTCGATCCTGAGGGCGGCGATTTCCTCGTGGTCTTTGATGTCAATCAATGGGGCGCCTACGCGAATCTGAAGACTGGTAAATACTACGCGCTAGTCCCGCTGCAAAAGACCGCCGACTGGCAAACGCTCAAAATCCCGCTTGCTGAGGTCAAGCCGATAGACCCTAAGACGCCACCGATTTCCAGTTGGCAGGGAATCACAGAGCTCGTTTTTACAGTGGCCGAGGGGCCGGCCAAAGGAACCTGGCCTGCCGCCCGCCAATTCCGTAACCTTCGATGGGAAGGCGGCACACACACCAAGCCGCCCCTCATGCCTGGCGGAAACATTTCCGAGGAGGAATACAAGCGACTCTTTCAGCAAAGCATCGACCAATCCGTTCAACTCGAGAAAAAAGATGCCGCCAAGGCAGCGACTCCCGCACCTGCCGCCCCGAAGCCTGCCGCCTCCCAGCAGCAACCAGTCCTCCGATCCAAACAATTGGACAGGTTTGATACGAACAAGGATGGGCTGGTCTCCCGTGAGGAGTTTCGGCTGGCTTGGGAAAAACAGTTCAATGTTCTGGACCGAAATGGCGATGGGAATCTCGTTCGAGAAGAGTGGGGAAATGCCGTCTTCAAGAATTTCGACAAGGACAACAGCAACTCGGTGGATATGCAGGAGTGGGAGGAAGCGAATCTCTTCACTTTCGACCACTACATGGATCTGAACAAAGATGGCGTGGCAACTCCTGTCACCGAATGGAAAAATTGGCAGTAGGATCTGCCGAGTTGGCGTGACCGCCCCCGACAGGATGAAACTCTCCAAATATGTTTCAGGCGTTTCCGCTTTGCTGATCGGAGCAGTTGCCGTGTTTGCCTACCTCTCGCTGGTCAATCCCGATCAGGTTTGCCTTCTGGTGACAGCGCTTTATGGCATCTCTATCCTTTCGCCGACCCCCTTTTTGCTGATTCTGAATTCACGGTTCGCAGCGTGGTTGATCGGGCTTTGCATGGTGGCCGGGGTTTTTATTGGCGCGTGCCTGCGCCTTTTGATTCCACTTCATGCATCCAACATTTGGCCATTCGGCGCGGTGATTTGGACGGCGATTTTTTTGCTGCCCATCATTCTCGGCTCGGCGGCGGGATTTTTGGCCCGCAGAAAATTTCAGGGACTTTGACTGCGCCTGCCGCTGTGCAAGTCGCCATCTAAGCGGTATGTCCGCGGAGAACGGCCCACGGTTGCGCGGAAAGTTTTGGTGAAATGGAAGGCGTCGCGGAAACCCACTTCCTGGGAGATTTCGCTCACCGACTTCTCGCTCGAATCGAGCAGGGCGCAGGCCCGTGTCATCCGCGCGTGCATCAGGTAGCGCATCGGGCTCAGGCCGGTTTGTTTTTTGAACAAGGCACAAAAATGCGGCACGGATAGTCCGGCCTTGCGCGCGATCTCCGGAAGGGTGAGCTGTTCCGCAAGATTCTCGCGCATCCACTCCATCGATTGCAGAATGCGCTGCCCGGTGACGCGCGACTTGTGCCCGTGAGCCTGCTTGGACTGGATGGCCAGAGCGAGGAGTCGTGACAAGTTTGCCGAGAGCAAAAGTAGGCCGGGGTCGGTATATCCCTCGCTAAGCACCTCCTGAGCTAGCTCAAAGGCAGTGACGATGGCTTGGACCTCGCCGGGTAAAACCTCGCCGAAAAGTTCCCCGCCCAAGCGGGACAGATAATCAGCGCTCTTCCGTCCACTGAAATGGACCCAGCGGATTTGCCAAGGCGACTCCTCGGAAGCGCCGTAGCGGTGCGGGCTACCGGCGGGAATGAAAACCAGTCCTCCAGGCCGCACGGGGATTTTTCGCTTTCCAGAGATCGAAACCCAGCCGCTCCCCGCCATGCAGAAAATCATAATATTCGTATCGCAACCCTCGGGACGATTCACCCAATGGCCGGCGCTGGCTGGAAAATATCCGATGTCGGTGATGAAAAGATCGCTCAAAAGAGAGGTAGAGCGGCATTTCTTGAGAATTTCCGAGGGGATTCTCGTGAGCTGCTGGCGAGGGAACCCTTCGCGAATCTTTTTCATAAGATTCGACA
>CAWUMN010000114.1:0-4911 GCA_963923595.1 uncultured bacterium | reverse complement strand
TTTTTTTTGAAAAATTGCGGAGAGGAGGTGATGCCTTCAAGGTTGGCTCCTAAAAATTGTGCGAGGATTTCGCGGGCCATGACCCAGTGGCCTTTGCGGTCGGGATGAACGCCGTCGGGCTGGAATCGGAAAGCGGGGGTGGTTTTCCGGGCGGCATTCAAATCCCGGCGCATCGGGCCGTGGATATCGACCACATCCCAACCATCCGCGCGCTCTGAGAGAAGCCAGTCGCGGTAGGCCACGAGATTGCGCTCATGGGGGTTTTGTTCGGGAGCGATAGGGTGGATGGGATCGTGGACAGGCGCGGTGCAAAAGACGACACGCTTGGCGCCGGCGTGGAGCGCGGCCTCGCGAAGGCGGTTGATGGCTTTGGCGTAGCGGTCCAAGCCTTCGGGGCCTTCGGGCAGGGCGGAGGCGTCATTCATTCCGTAGCAGACAAAAAGCAGGTCGGGCCGAGTAAGCGCCAGCGCGCGGTCGAGTCGGTCGCCAACGAAAGGCCTTGGAAATCCATAGGCATTCTTGTGCGGGGAGTTTTCGGCTGGGGTGAGTTCCGTGGCGGTTTCGCTCGAAAGGCCGATGTCCAAAACCTCTACCCGGTGCCCCTGTGAGATCAGCCAGCATTCGACATCGGTGACATAGCCGCCCGCCTCCGTGATGCTGTCGCCGAGGAAGACGATGCGCTGGATGCCGTCAAGCGGAGCGGCGGCCATGGCGGCTGGAATGCTGACGCTGCAAAGCGCGGCGGAGAGTAAAAACTGCTTCAAGCTTGCAGGTAGACGACATGGGTTTGGAGGAATTCGTGGAGGCCGTGTTTGCCGTCGGCGCCGCCGATGCCGGATTTTCGCCAACCGGCGTGGAAGCCCTGCATGGCCTCGAAATTCTCGCGGTTGATGTAGGTCTCGCCGAAGCGGATTTCGCGGCAGGCTTTCATCGCGGAGTTGAGGTCGCGCGTGTAGATCGAGGAGGTGAGGCCGTAGTCCGAGTCATTCGCAAGCGCGATGGCCTCCTCGAGGCTCGAAACCGAGACCACCGGCGCAACGGGGCCGAAGATTTCGCGTTGGATGATGTCCATGTCGTGACGGCAACCGGCGAGGACTGTGGGTTGGTAAAAATGCCCGCCGGGCGAGACCTCGGCGCGGGATCCGCCAGTGACCACTTGAGCGCCTTGGGAGACGGCGCCGCGAACGAGTTCATCCACTTTGTCGAGGCCTGCCTTGTTGATGAGCGGGCCGTAATCGACGCCGGGGTCGGCGAGGGGGTTTCCGCACCGGGCGGAAGCCATCGCTGCGGCGAGCTTTTCGGTGAACTCGGCGGCTACTTTTTCGTGGACATAAACGCGCTCGGCGCAATTGCAGACCTGGCCGCTGTTGATGAGGCGCGAGCTTTTAACGGCGTTCACGGCAAGGTCGATGTCGGCATCAGCCAGCACGATGGCGGGAGCTTTTCCGCCGAGTTCGAGGTTCACCTTCGTGATGTTTTTCGCGGCGGAGGCCATGATCCGCGAGCCGGTGGACACGCTGCCAGTGAAGCTGATGAGGCCTATGCGCGGGCTTTCGGCGAGCGCTTGTCCGACGCCAGCGCCACGGCCGGAGAGGATGTTGACGAGGCCGGGCGGGAGGTCTGTGCCGGCGAGGAGTTGGCAAAACTCGAAGGCGTTGTTCGGCGTTTCCTCGCTGGATTTGATCACGATGGCATTTCCGCAAACAAGGGCCGGGGCCATTTTGCGGGCGATGAGGAAGAACGGGAAATTCCAAGGCAGGATGCCACCCACGACGCCGATCGGCTCGCGGAAGAGGAAGATGCTCTCGCCCGCCCGGTCGCTCGGGATGATCTCGCCCTCGATGCGGCGCGCCCATTCGGCCATGTAGTCGATATAGTCGGCGGTGAAGTTCACCTCGACCTCGGCGAGGCCGAGTGTTTTGCCCTGCTCCTCGACGATGGTGCGGGCGAGCGGTTTCACATTTTCGCGGAGTTTCGCGGAGATTTGGCGGAGGAGGTTGGCGCGCTCAATGGCGGGGCGCTTCGCCCAAGCGGGCTGGGCGGCGTGCGCCGCGTCGAGGGCCTTTTCGAGGTCACTGGCGGTGGATTCCGGAACGCGCGAGATGACCTCGCCGGTGGAGGGGTTGAGGACTTCGATGGCGCCGTCGCCAGATGAGGGAGTGAATCGGCCGTTGATGTAATTCTGGTAGGTTTTCATATGGGTGGTCGGGGAATTGATGAGGCTTAAGCCAATAGGTTTTTCGCGGCGCGGGGCCAAGCTTTTAGAAACAAAGAGAAAAATCTTGAGCCGTTGCCTTCGGGGGACTGATAAACAACCAGAAATTGCGCGCCTTTGATTCCCGCAAAATCCCAGCAACCATGAAAATTCCATTGGTGATCCTGCTCGCCACCGTCTTGGTTTTTCCAAGCCTCTCGCAAGCCAGCGAAACGGCTTCCGGCCAAGCGGGGAGCAAACCGAACATCCTGTTGATTCTCACGGATGATCAGGGTTACGGAGACTGGAAATGCACGGGCCACCCGCTGCTGAAAACACCGAATGTCGATCGTCTCGCCAAGGAAAGTGTGCGCTTCGAGAATTTCCAAGTCAGCGCCTCGTGCTCGCCGACCCGCGCGGCACTGATGACGGGGATGCATGAGTTCCGAAACGGGGTTACGCACACCCAGCAACCCCGCGAGCATTTGTGGAAGGACGCGACGACGCTGCCGCAACTCCTTGCGTCCGCCGGCTACCGCACCGGCTTCATCGGCAAATGGCATCTCGGAAATCCCGAGGGTTACGCCCCCGAGGATCGCGGCTTTCAATGGTGTTCCACCAACCAAGGCGGGCCACGCGAGCATTTCGACCCGATGATGATTCGCAACCGCAAACGCGAAAAAGTCACCGGCTACCGCGAGGATGTTTTTTTCGATGACGCGATGCGGTTCATCTCGGAAAGCGGCAACCAGCCGTTCTTCGCCTACCTCTCGACTTACTCTCCACACGACCCGCTCGCCGCGCCGGAGGAGTTTATCGCGCCATTCCGTGGGAAGGTGCCAGACAAGCAGGCCGCTTACCTCGGCATGGTCGCTAACCTCGACCACAACATCGGCCGCATGATGGCCTTTCTCAAAGAAAAGGGCCTCGACGAAAAAACCATCGTCATTCTGATGTCCGACAATGGCGGCACCTGGGGGCTGGATGTTTTCAACGCCAACATGCGGGGTTGCAAAGCCACCGCCTGGGAGGGGGGCACGCGCGTCTTTTCCTTTTGGCGCTGGAGTGGTCACTGGCCGCCCCATGAGGTCGAAAACCTCACCGCGCACCTCGATGTGCTCCCCACGCTCTGCGAACTTGGCGGAGTGAAAATCCCCGAAAAACTTCAAGGCGAGCTCGAGGGCTACAGCCTGCTTCCTCTTCTTGAATCGAAAAAAGCCATCGCCTGGCACGACGATCGGATGCTTTTCCAACATGTCGCGCGCTGGCCGAGCGGTCTCGCCGCCGAGCACAAATACGCGATGGCCGGAGTGCGGCAGGGGCATTTCCTCCTCGTCCGCAGCAGGCCCTGCGAGAGTCCGAAATGCTCGACCGACAACCATGGCTATCAATGCGCCACGCTGCGAAATGTCATCGCGGGTGGCGAGGAGGCGACCTACACCGCAAAAAACGCGCAGTTCCATTGGGGGGTCTCAGCGTCCGGCCGCTGGAGTCTTTACGATTTGAAAAATGACCCTGCTTGTGAACACGACCTCTACCAGGCCGAACCCTCCCGCGTTTCCAAAATGGCCAAGGCCTACGACAAATGGTGGGACGGCATTTATCCCGTGATGATCGAGCGGGGCGGCGATTTGGAAATGCAGTGGAACAAGCAAAACCTCGACGAAATGTCGAAAGACTCCGCCGACTCCAAAGAGGTTAAAAACCCCGAAAATGTCAGCTGCGAAGACGGCCAGAAATAGCCGTCGGAGCTAGGCTCTCGGGAGGGCGATCTGGAAACCATTTTGCGCAACTCGCGCCAGGTCAGATTCTGAAAAACCCAACTCGCCGGCGAGGAATTCGTATTCGTCCTCGATCGAATTGCCGAAGCTGATCGGGTCGTCGGTGCTCACGGTGCAAACCACGCCGGCGTCGAGCAACCGCACGATCGGATGCTCGGCGGGGGAGGGGACGACGCGGAGTTTCACATTGCTGATAGGGCAAACATCGAGCGCGATGCCACGGTCCCGCAACAGCGCCACGACATCGGGATCCTCGATGGCCCGGACGCCGTGCTCGATGCGCTGCGCACCAAGTTGTTCGACTGCGTATCGCACGAAATCCGCACCGCAGAATTCGCCGGCGTGGGCTTTGGTGAATTTCCCGGCGTCGCGCGCTCGTCGCCAATAATCCGGCGCCCAATCGCCCATCGGCGTGTCCTCGGTGCCGTGAAGATCGATGCCGTCGAGATTTTGCCAGCGAAGCGCCGACTCGAGAACGGGTGCCATTTTTTCGGTGTAGCCACCATGGTGGATGCCGAGAAAAATCCGGACCTCGAGGCCGTTGGGAACTGCGGCACGAATGGCATCGCACACCTCGCGGCCGTCGAGATTCATGAAGTCGATGCAGCCCGAGGCGAAGCTCGTCTCGACATAGCGGACATTCCGGCGGAGGTGTTCCTCGAAAACCGCCTTGGCACAGGCATGGTAGCGCTCGGCGCTGACGAAAAAATCCCCCGCGTATCCCAAAAGCTCGCCCTCGAAATGCGCGAACGAATCAAAGCGAAAATCCGGCGCCCAGGAAGCCGGTGGCTCCGAGTATTTGTCAGGCCTCAATTCGCGGAGGAGGTGCCACGGCAGGGCCCCCTCGATATGCAGGTGGGTTTCGGTTTTTGGCAGGGACTGGATGAAGTTGCGGAGCGGCGAGGTCATGGTTTTTCGGAGGCGAGGTGGCGGAGC
>CAWUMN010000113.1:0-4939 GCA_963923595.1 uncultured bacterium | reverse complement strand
CGGCGCCGGTCTCCAAGAACTCGTAGCCCGCATCTCGGAATTTGTAGCTGACGACCTTGTCACTCTCGAACTCCGCATCCCGCAATCCCGAGCCGACCTGATCGCCCGCCTGCACCGCGACGCCGACATCCGCCACACCGAATACGAGGGCAACGATGTCTGCCTCCGCGTGCGCCTCGCCCCCCGCGGCGCCGCCGCCTACGCCGCATTCCGCGAAAACTGAGCCGACTTCGCAGAAAACCCCACTTGGCCGAGACTGGGCTTGCAGGCTAGCAAAGGCGGCGCGATAGATTTCCGGCCATGACATTTTCCCACAAACGCAAGAACAGGCTTTTCCGCGAGGCGGGCTACACCCTTTTCGAGATCATGCTCGTGCTGGGCATCATCTCGGTGCTCGTGGGCTCCGCGATCTACATGCTGGCCGGAAACATCGATGTGGCCAAGGAACAGCGGGTGGGCAGCGACATCGAGGCGATCTCGATGCAACTCCGCACCTACGAGATGCTGAATTACCGGATGCCGACAACCGAGCAGGGTCTGAAGGCGCTCGTCAACCAACCCTCCACCGAGCCGCGTCCGCGCCGCTGGAAGCAATTGATGAAACAAGTGCCTCTCGATCCCTGGGGCAACGAATATGTCTATCGCAATCCCGGCAAGGGCGGCAAAGGCTTCGACCTCTACTCGCTCGGGCCCGATGGCAAGGAGAGCGATGACGACTCCGGCAAGGATTGAGCGCCGCCGAACGGCGCGGGCCTACACGCTTTTCGAGATTCTCCTCGCTCTGGCGATCGTGGCCGTCCTCATCGGAATCTCCGTTCCGCTGGTCACGGATTCGTTTCGCGAGTCGGCAGCCGAAAGCATTTCGAAACTTATCGAGAAAACGGTGAAGGCGGCACATTCCGCTGCACTGGAAAAAGGCGAAGCCAAGCGCCTCGGACTCGACGACCATGGGTTGGTATCGAAATCCTCCGAAATCCCCGGCGCCGAGCTTCCCAAAGGCTGGAAACTCCAGGTTCGCCGCTTCACTGAAACGCGGTTCCGCCGCCCCGAGCGCGGCGAGTTTTGGGAGTTCAACGGCGCGGGAATTTCCGAACCGCTTGCACTGAAATTGACCGGAGAAAAGGAATCGCTGGTTCTCCAATTCGATCCGCTCACGGCGCAGGTGCTCCCGACGAATGACTAGGCGCGGCTTCACATTGTTCGAGGTTTTGGTCGCGCTGGGAGTATTTGCCATCGCGGTCACAGGCCTTGTGATCGGCCTCCAATCCACGCTCGACGCGGCATTGACCGCCCGGCAAAGGGCGCTGGCAAGGTTCGTGATCGAATCGCGGCTCGCGGCGGCGATGACCGACCCGCCGCTGGATGGCAAGCGCACCATCGAAGGGCGCACGAACAACGGCATCTCGGTGCTGGAGACCTTCGAGCAGGTCGAGCTTCAAGACACCAACGGGCAAATCATCCCGGGCATGTGGAAGCTCCAAGTCACGGCGGAATTCGGCAAGGACCGCACCAAGGAACAAGCCGAGATTTTGGTTTACCGGCCATGAGAAAAAGTTCCGCCAGCGCCGGTGGCTTCACGCTGTTCGAGGTGATTCTCGCGATGATGATCCTCGGACTGCTCAGCGGAGCGGTCTACACGATCACTTCGGCCTCGCTCGAAAGCACCAAGGCGACAATCGCCGAGCAGGCCGGCATGCGCCGCCTCGAGGCGTTTATCCGCGTGACGCGCGACTCGTTTTTCAACCTTCCTGCGGACGCGAAAGTTTTTTTACGAATGGGCAAATCCTCATCGGGGGCGCCGATTCCGGAGCTTATTTTTTCGGAAACAACGGGAACCTTTGGCGTTGCGAGCTTGGGTGCCGGATCGTTGATTTTATCCGCCAAACCCATGGCGGACGGCACGAGGACTTTTTCGATCCTGCGCGTTCCCGCCGATGTGCAGGGGAGCGCCTACGACCGATTGATAGCCGAGGGCGCATGGGTTCCTCTGCTTCCCGGCGTCGAGAAAGTCGAGTGGACATTCTGGCGTCAGGGCGAGTGGGTGGAGGAGTGGCCCGAAGGCTCCGAACGCCCGGCGGCCGTAAGGCTCCGTTTCGAATACATCGATCTGCCCGGTAGCGTCCTCGATTTGCAATTTTGGATTCCTCCCCTCGCACCGCCTCAAGTGGCTCCGCCGAACCAAGGAGCCTCGCCGACTCCTCAACCTTCTCCAAATGCTCCCTGAAACCCGCCAACGCGCCATCGCGCTTCTGCTCGTTCTCTGGAGCATCGCTTTGCTCGGGGGCTTGGTGGTTCTACTCACCGGAATCGTGGGCGAGTGGCAGGAAAGCGAATCGCGGGCGGAACGCCGGTTCGTGGCGCGGCAGATGGCCCTGAGCGGAATCGCACTCGGCCTGAATCCCGCCGTGAAACCCGGTGATCCGTTGCTTCGCCGAGGCGGTCCCGACGGCGAAGGCTTCGAAGTCCAACTCGAGAACGAGGCGGCGAAGATCAACCCGAACTTCTTCATCGAAAAGGGAGAGCGGCCTGTGTTTTTGAAACTTTTCGAAGGCTGGGGCGTCAAACTCGATGCGGCCGAAGCGGCGATCGACGGCTTGCAGGACTGGATCGATGGCGACGACCTCCGTTCGCTCAAGGGCGCCGAGCGCGGCGAATACGAGCGCGCTGGACGGCCCGGCTTCCCTGCCAACCGCCCGATCCGCCATATCCGCGAGATGGAAGCGGTAATGAATCTCTCGCCGATCCTTGCCGCAAAGGAGAACTGGCAGGATTATTTCACCATCTGGTATACAGGCAAAATCAGTATCCAACATGCCAAGGCACCCATGCTAGCGGAACTCGCGCAGCTTACCCCTGTTCAAATCCAGTCGCTTCTGGAGGTTCGCGCCGGTTTTGACAAAATCGAGGGCACAGAGGACGACGAAAAACTCGAGTCCGTCGAGGCGGTGGCCGATTTTCTCGGGGCGGACTCCCGGCAGCGTCAGGCGCTGCTGACTTTTTTCGATACCTCGGGAGACATCCGCCGCATCGAGAGCACCGGATATTGCCATGGGGTTCGCCACAAAATCGTTGTCGTGGCACCCGCCGGTTCGCCGGGTCAAATGATGAGCTGGGAGGAACGATGAGCCGATCCACACCCGATGCCATCCTCCGACCAGGACAGGACCACTGGGAGCTTTGGAACCTTGCGGGAAAAGACGGCGCACGCCTCGAGAAAGAGATTTCCGCAAAGGCCCTCGCAGCGTTTCGGCATGTCCTGCTCGCGATTCCCACACGAAGCATTTTGGCCGTGCCGCTCTGGGTGGCTTCCGAGGGCGACCCCCGCGAATTGGCGGATCTGGAGCTTTCGAGCCGGCATCTTCTCCGAAAAAATGCCGAGCTGAGCTGCCTGCCTGTCATGAAGCAAAACGGGCGCGCGCTGGTTCTGGCGCTGGCTTCGGTGGACGACCCGGACGCGGCGGGACATTTCAAAAACGCGGAGAGTTTCGAGTTCCCCGCGCGGTTGATGGCCTCGGGCGAAGCGGATTTGCTGATTTGGCGGGAACTCGGCGAATTGTGTTTCGGTTTTTATCGCGAGGGCGAGTGCGTCTTTTTCGCCTCCTCGGGAGAGAACTTGCCCGGTCCGGCCTTTTGCGGAGCCCTTTCGCGCACCGCTTGGAGGCTCCAAGCCGAGGGCGTCATTCCACGCCTCCCCGCGAAGCTGAAAATCCTCGGTGAATTTTCCCAGGCGGATTGCGAGGCGATTGGCCATGCCCTGCGGATCGACTGGTCACTCGACAACCTTCCGCATCCTCCATCGGCCCCAGCCCATTTGAGCAATCCCGCGCCGCCCTCGGCCCGCGCAGAGATCGATCGCCGCCACCGCCTGCGCAAGCTGGGGCTGTTCGCCGTGGTTGGTCTTGCGGCCTATGCGTTGATTCTGCTTGGCGTCACAGCCGACTTGGTGGTTCGGAAAATCCAACTCCAAAACCTCACCTCCCGGCTCGCCGCGATGGAAACCGCTGCCACCGATTCGCAAAATATGGTCACGAGCTGGAACGAATCGCGCGCCGCTGTGGACCCCGGCGCTTTTGCCATCGACCAGCTCGATGCCGTCGCCTCGCAGATTCCCGGCGAGCAGGTTCGCCTGACCCAATACAACCTGGACAAAGGCCGCCTGGTGATCACTGGCGAAGCGGTCGATGTCTCGCAAGCCTACGAGTTTTTCGAAAAAGTGAAGAAAGTCCCGATGCTGCAGGACTACGACTGGACAAGCCGCCAGCCGCAGTTGGCCGGGCGGAACAAGGTGCGGTTTGAAATGGAAGGAGTGCGTCCCGATGCGAAGACTGGCGAAGAATGAACTGCGCCTCCTGATCCTCTTCGGCGCCGCGGTTTTCCTGGCGCTGAACCTCTTTGCGATCCGTTTTTGGCTCCAAAGCCGGAGCGCGCTGATGGCGAAAATCGACCAAACTCGCGCCGCCATTTCCACCGGAGAATCCTGGATCAATGCCGCCCAGGCGCTTCAACCCGCTCGCCAATGGATCGACCAAAATCCGCGCCCTGCTTCCAGTGGAGACGAAGCCAGCACGAAGCTCCTTAATACCGTCCGCTCGCTCGCAGAAAAAGCCAACCTCAAGCTCCCCGAAGAAACCCTCCTGCCTTCCGAAAGCTCGAAGGCAGGAGAAAGCGCGGTGCTCCAAGTGAAGCTCACCGGCCCGTTCTCCGGCGTGGCGTCCCTGCTTTTCGAACTCCAAAATCCCGCCGCCTGGCGTGCCGTGGACAAAATGATGATCCGTAGCGACAACGAACCACCGAATGTCATCGTGGACTTGGTCGTGCGCCAATACTATCGTGCACCCGCCCAAGCCGCACCTGCCCCGGAGCCATAATGAAAACCCGCCGCGCCATTCTCATTCTGTCTCTTATACACATCTGACGCTGCCGACGATACTCCTTGTGT
>CAWUMN010000112.1:0-4990 GCA_963923595.1 uncultured bacterium | reverse complement strand
TCTCTGTGTCCTCTGTGGTCAATCCCCACAGGGATCGGCCACACTGATCAGGACAGGATTTTGATATAGGCCTTGCGGCGGAGGGTATCGATCCAGCGCTGTTGGGCTTTCATGCGCTCCTGCTGGATGAGGTTGCGCTCGATTTCTTCGCGGACTTCGGCCATTGGCTTCACCGAGGCGGATTTGCGGGCCTCACAGAAGAGAATGTAATACGAATCTCCGATGTGCATCACCGGACCGGTCTCGCCGGCCTTGAGGGAAAATGCCGCCTTCGTGAGATCCTCGTTCAAGGTGTTGCGCTCGACCCATCCCCAGTCACCCCCCAGATCGCTCGTCGCCTCGTCCTCGGAATACATCTGCGCCATGCGCTCGAACTCGGCGCCATCGACGATTTTCTGCCGGATTTCCTCGGCGGTCTGGCGCTTGTTCGCGCCGATCACATCGTCCGCCCCCTCACGCAGGACGATCATCCGGAGCTTCACCTGCTCGGGCATCGAAAAGCTCGCCCTGTTTTTGTCGTAGAAGTCTTGGATTTGCTTCGGGGAAACCACGAAGTTGTCGCTGACCTTGGCCTGCCGCATGGCTTGGACGATGATCTTCTCGCGCTCGATCTCCTTGAAGCGGGTGAGCGTGAAGCCCTGCGCCTGGAGCGTGCGGATGAATGCCGCGCGGTCGCCGCCGAATTCCTCGCGGATGATCGTCTGCACGCGGTCGTCGATCACATAGTCGGGGATGTTCGCCCCTTTTTCCTGCATGGTGCGGAATTCCTGAATGATGAGCTGGCGGTCCACGAGATCCTTGAGGGCGCCGAGGCGCATCTCCTTGATCTTGTCCGCCAAATCCGGCCCGCTGTAACCCTCGCGCATGGCGCGTTCGCGGGCGCCGACGAGTTCGCGCACCTGCGAGATGGTGATGACATCGTTGTTCACGATCGCCGCCACGCCATCGACGACCTCGGCCTGCTGTGCCGGAGCCGTCTGGAGAGTCCCGCCGAGGAGGAATCCTCCCAGCAAAATCGCGGCGAAATGTCTTATCGGCATGGCATTTTTTCTAGGCAGGTCAAAACTTCGCGGAGCCTAGAATCGGGGTCTGGAGCCGTCAAGCGGGGAAACCTTCCGCCGATGAGCACGAAATTTCCACCGCGAGTGAGCATTAGTTTCCCGTCCCGGACCTCCACCAATGGAATCCTCCGACGGGTCGCCTCGAGCTTGATCGCGGCGCAAAGAATCGCGTTCTCCACAGCCTGCGGAAGCGGGCCGAAACGGTCGCGCCACGCGGCGCGGAGTCGTTCGAGTTCCTCCCGCGAGGCGGCCTCGGCCAGGCGGCGGTGGGCGTCGATCCGCATTTTCGACTCGGGCATGTAGGCGTGCGGCACAAAGGACGCCGCCAGATCGCCTCCCGAAGCGAACGCCCCCTCCTCGGTGGCGACAAAATCGAGCCTGAGCGTGGCGGTGCCGCCTCCGGATTTTTTCCCCTTCAGCGAATCGACGGCCCGGCGGAGCATCTTGCAATAGAGATCGAATCCCACCGTGATGATGTGTCCGCTCTGCTCGGTCCCGAGCAGGTTGCCGGCGCCGCGGATCTCCAGGTCGCGCATGGCGATTTTGAAGCCCGACCCGAGTTCCGAATACTGCTTGATCGCCGAGACGCGCTTGCGGGCCGCGCCGACGGACATCAACTCGCGCGGCAAAAGCAGGAACGCATAGGCCTTTGTGCCAGATCGCCCAACCCGTCCACGAAGTTGGTAGAGGTCGGCCAGGCCGAAACGGTCGGCGCGGTCGATGAGGATCGTGTTGGCGTTCGGAATATCGAGGCCGCTCTCGATGATCGTGGTGGAAACAAGCACATCGGCTTTGCCCGCGACGAAATTCTCCATCACGGCTTCGAGTTCCTTTTCCTCCATCTGGCCGTGACCCACGATCACCCTCGCGCCGCTGCAAAGCTCGCCGATGCGGTTCGCCACGCGTTCGATCGTCTGGACGCGGTTGTGCAGGAAATAAACCTGGCCGCCGCGTGCGAGCTCGCGGTTGATGGCGTCGCGGATCACCCGCTCGTCGTAGCCGCAGACGATGGTTTCGACCGGCTGGCGGTTCGGCGGCGGGGTTTCGATCACCGACATGTCGCGGGCGCCCATTAGCGAAAGGTAGAGCGTCCGCGGAATCGGGGTGGCCGAGAGTGTCAGCACATCGACGAGGCGGAATTTTTCCTTGAGGGCGTCCTTGTGCTTCACGCCGAAGCGCTGCTCCTCGTCCACCACGACGAGGCCAAGGTTTTTGAAATGAACATCGGAGGAAATGACGCGATGCGTGCCGACAACGATATCCACGCTGCCGTCGGCGAGGGCCTTGATCACGCGCCTTTGCTCGGCGGCGCTCCGGTAGCGGCTCAACAGCTCGATCGTCAATGGATACTCGCTCATTCGCTCCCGGAGGTTTTGCCAATGCTGCTGCGCCAGCACCGTCGTCGGCGCGATGATCGCGGCCTGCCTTCCGCCGGTCACGGCCTTGAAAACCGCGCGGATGGCGACCTCGGTTTTTCCGAAGCCCACATCGCCGCAGATGAGTCTGTCCATCGCGCGCGGGGACTCCATGTCCTCCTTGGTCTCGCGGATGGCGCGAAGCTGGTCGGCGGTTTCGGTGAAATGGAACGACCGTTCGAACTCCTGCTGCCAATGCGAATCCGCGGCGAACGCGAAACCGGGCTGCGTTTCGCGCTCGGCCTGCACTTTGAGCATCCGCGCGGCGTATTCGTAGATGCCGCGCGTGGCTTTTTCCTTCGCCTTGCTCCAGCGCCCGGAACCGAGTTCGGAAAGGTCGGGGTATTTTTTTCCGAGCCCCACATAGCGCGCCACCTGCCACGCCTGGTCGAGCGGCACATAGAGCCTGGCGTCGTTGGCGAATTCCAGCACAAGCACATCGCCGGAGCCGTCGGGGGCTTTCTCCAACCCCTCGTAGCGCCCGATGCCATGATCCAGATGGACGACCAGATCGCCCTCCTCAAATTCGGAGAAATCCATCGCATGGCGCCCGGCCCGCATTCGCTCGCGGCGAAGCGCGGCGCGGTGCGCGCGCTGGCTGGCGGACCGGCCCAAAACCTCGGACTCCGCGAGCACGGCGAGTTTCAGCGAGGGAGACACGAAGCCCCGCGTGGCGGGCGTGGCGAGAAAGACGACCTCGGAGGTGTCGAAATCGAAATCCGCCGCGAGTTCACGGAAGCGTTCCCCCTCGCCCTCGTTGGCACAAGCGAAGGCGATCGTCCAATGGTCGGCGGACCACGCATGGAGCTGGTTGAAAAACCGGTCGCGCTTGGCTTCGTTCAACACCAGATCCCCGGCGGCAAGATCCCCGAAGGGCGGCGGATGGAACTCCAGCGCACCTCCTTCCTCCGCGGGTGACGCAAAAATTCCATTCCCTTCGAATCCATCCCCCGGCTCGATTTCGAGGATCGTGTCCTGTTTTTGAATGTAGTCCGCCAATGTGGCGGTGGACGCCTCGCCTTTCCCGGTGAAAATTTCCACATTCTCGACCGGTCCGACCGAGCCCTGCGTGTCGATGTCGAACTCCCGCATCGACTCGATCTCCACATCGAACCACTCGAGCCGGACGGGCCGCGCCTGCTGCCACGAGAATACATCCACAATTCCTCCCCGCCGCGCGAATTGGCCGCGGGCTGTGACCGTCGGCGTGGAAACATAGCCGGCTTCCTCAAGCCGGCTCTCGATCTCCTCGATGGCGATCTTTTGGCCGCGATGAATTTCGAAGAGGCTTGATTTCAGCGAGGATTTGGCAGGCGCGGGCGAGGCCCACTGCGCCGCGTGGACCACCACCACCTCGTTGCCTTTCTCGGACAAGGAACGCAGCAGATCCAAGCGCTCGGACTCCGTTTCGGCGTCGGGCAGAGCCTCCTCGCTCGGAATTTCGAGATCCGGAAACAAGCGGACTCTCGGGCACCACGCCGCCAGCTCCGAGGCGAATTCCTCCTGGCTTTTGAGGTCGCGGCACACGACCCACACGCGCCCGGTCAACCGCCGCACCCACAACGCCGCGACAAACGCCTGCGCGGCCTCGGCGACACCATGCAACGCGCCCGTAGGCTTCGCGAACTTCAGCGAGCCGAGGAACGGATCAACAGGAGAAAATTTCATCGAAATACCGGCGCTGGATTTCGGCACAGGCCAACTCCAGCGGACGGCCATCCAACTCCACAATCGGACGGATTCCAATCCGGCTGTTCGTCAGAAACGCCGCCGAACAACGACCCAACACCCCGGCATCGAAAATTTCCTCGGAGGCGCCAATCGCCCCCAAAACCCAGGCCCTCACCGCCCCGTCGCGCGCACCGGTCTCCAGCGCGGGAGTCGTCCAGCGTCCGTCGATCCTAAGAAAAACATTCGCCATCGCCGCGCCGACGAGCATTCCGGCGGGGTTGAAAACCAAAGCCTCGTCACACCCCGCCCGCTTCGCCAACGCCAACGCATCGAGGTTTTGCCAGTAGTTCCCGGTCTTCCAACCACCCGGCCGGGGCAAATAAGGCGCGGCGCTCGTAGCCACACGCAACGCCGGAAGATTCCAGCCCACCTCGGCCGCATCAAAGAGCGCATACACCCCCCCCGAAAACGGAGCATCAAAGCCACCCTCTCCGGCGGTCAGATAAAAACGCAACAGGCCGGATTCCAATTGCGCGAAGTTGAAATCAGAAACGTCCAACTGCGATGGACCACCCAAAAATCCGCAGTCCCGAGCCGCCCGCCCTAGCCGCTCCAAATGGGCTTCCAGCAAAAGCGCACACCCGTCGCTGACCGCGATCGTTTCGAACACACTCATCCCGTAACGAAACCCCCGATCCGCCAACGTCAGATGGCCGCCATCGACCCACCCGCCCTCATGTTGTTTCCAAGCCCTCATTCTCGATTCATGTTGGGATTATTTCTGGGATTTTTTTCTCACGGAGGCACCAAGGCACGGAGGTTCGGAATCGAGATTGCCGTTGA
>CAWUMN010000111.1:0-5068 GCA_963923595.1 uncultured bacterium | reverse complement strand
TTATGTCTTGCTGCTGAACGATTCCTTGAGCCAGAGTCGCATCGACCGGTTTTTTCCGTTTTTTGGCTGCCTCTTGCTCTTTCCGCAATTCCTCGGCTTGGTTTTTGGAGTCGGGGTTGCTTAAAAAACTATCAAAATCCGGATTGGACAAATTTCCAGTTCCTCGGGCTCCGGGTGCTTGGAAAAAATTGCCCATCTCGGCCCGTCCGTTTTCAACGGGCTGGGATTTGCTGGGCAATGTCTGGATATTTGTCATTGAGCGGTTGCTTGTTCTGGATTCAAGAGTCGAATTTGTTCGGTGATTTTTGCGGCTCTCGGAGCAAGTGAAGCATCTTTCGCGCCACCTTCGGCGTTCGGATCCTTCATGCGGGCCATTTCACCCAGGATTTTGCCCGCGGCGTCCTTCTTCATCACAGAAAGAATCTTGGCGGCATCGGTTTCCGTGGTTTGCGCCAAAATTGCCGCCGCGTCGATAGGCTTCATATTCGAGTAGGTTCCGGCAAGAGTTCGCAGGTTCGATTTTTCCGATCCTTGGACTTGGGCGGTGTGGGAATTGAACTCATCCCGCATTTTTTTGATTTCGTCCTGGATGCGGAGCAGTTCTTTTTTCTCGGTGCCGATCCGTTCCTCAACCTGCCCGAGGTCCTTGGTCTTCTTTTCGTAGGTGGCTTTCTGCTCTTGGAGTTCCTTCATGAGGTTTTCGACCTCGCCGGTATAAAAATCCCAGTTCTTCGAGCCGGCTTCGGCCTTGGTTTTAAAAAGCGTGGTCGCCTTGGCGTGCGATGGTTCTTCCGCCGTGGCTCCAATGCTCGGCCAGCGCCAGAAAAGAACTCCTGCCGAGGTGGCGATGCCGAGTATGATGGCGATAATGATCGGGCCCCAAAGCGAAGGGGATTCGGATTCTGCTTCGCCGAAGGGATCAAGGGTGGGTGTGGGTTTCATGGCGGTATGGTCTAGTGTGCGGTTTGTAAAAATCGGGTTGTTGTAACGAAATCCTCAAGAAGTTTTTCCTCGTTGCGGGCTTGTTCGATGGCCACGCCACGCGCCCATTTTTCCTTGAGCTTGCAGACGAGGCGGTGGTCGCGATCCGCCACGACGAGGAGTTCTCGCTTGTCGGCGACTTTTTTTTCCTCCTGCGCGAGGCGCATCTGGAGGGTTCGCAAAAGATCGCGCTGGGCGGTGAGCGCATCCCAGCTTTGGGCGCGGAGGTAGGCGGGAAAACGCTCTCCGGAGATCATTCGCGTCAGTTCCTCCAACCGCGCTGCAGCCTGGGCGACACGGTTCGCAGCGATGTCGCGCTCGCGAATCGCAGCGGCCAAAACCTCCTCGGCTTTCTCTTTGGCCTTTTCACGGAGGTTGAGAATGGTTTGGAGACTGAACTTTTGCCGTTTCATGCGACGAGTTTTTTCAGTTCCGCAAAGCTTTTCTCACGCGTCCACTTGTCCTCGATCGGTTGGCGAAGCAGATCTCGCAGGCTGGGTTGTTTTTCGATCGCCTGATCGACTTGGGCGTTGCTGCCCTTCGTGTAGGCCCCGATCGTGATGACATCCTCGTGCTTGCGATAGGTCGCGAGGAGGTCGCGGGCCTTGCCGATCGAGGAGAGTTCCTCCTTCGCGCAGATTTCGAGCGTCACACGGCTCACACTCTCGAGCACATCCACGGCGGGAAAGTGGTTCGCGGTTGCGAGGGCGCGGCTGAGGACCACATGGCCATCCAAAATGCCGCGCACCGCATCCGAGATTGGTTCATTCATGTCATCGCCATCGACCAGCACGGTGTAGAGGGCGGTGATCGAACCCTGCTCGCCATTGCCAGTGCGTTCCAAGAGGCGGGGCAAAACGGAAAAGACCGAGGGCGTGTAGCCGCGGCTGGTGGGGGGCTCTCCGACCGCAAGGCCGATTTCGCGCTGGGCCATCGCGTAGCGGGTGACCGAGTCCATCATGAACAGGACTTTTTTGCCCTCGTCGCGGAAATGCTCGGCGATGGCGGTGGCGATCAGTGCCGCTCGGCGCCGGATCAAGGCCGGTTGGTCGCTGGTGGACACCACAATGATCGACCGCGCCATGCCCTCGGGGCCGAGGTCTTTTTCAATGAACTCGCGGAGTTCGCGCCCGCGCTCACCGATCAGCGCGATGACATTGATTTCGGATTCCGCGCCGCGCGCGATCATGCCGAGTAGGGTGGATTTTCCCACGCCGCTCCCGGCAAAAATCCCGAGTCGCTGTCCACGGCCCACCGGAGTGAAAAGATCCAGCGCCTTCACGCCGGTTTGAAATGGCTTGGAAATCCTCTGGCGGGTGAGGGGATTCGGCGGGGCGCAGTGGAGCGGGCGGAGCACGCCTGCGGGGAGGGGACCCTTACCGTCGATCGGGCGGCCCAATCCATCGATAATCCTGCCGATGAGCGCCTCGCTCACATTGATTCCCGCCGCGCGTCCCGTCGCCGCAACATCACACCCGGCATGAATATCCTGCATCTCGCCCAGAGGCATCAAAAGCACCCGGTGGTCGCGGAATCCCACCACCTCGGCCTGCAAGCCGGAGAGTCTTGGCGAACTGATCTCACAAATGTCGCCTAGGGAAACATTCGGCCCGACCGATTCGATCACGAGCCCTGTCACCTGAACGACCTCGCCCATGCGAACAACCGGAGCGGTGGCACTGATGCGGCCGCGCAGGTTCTGCATCAGGGTGGGAAGGACTGGCGATTCGTTGTTCATTTCAACGAGCGGGCGACATTTTGGAGTTTTGTGAAAACCCGCGCATCGATCGTGCCGAAGCGGCTCTTGGCGCGGCAGTCACCCGGTAAAAGCTCGGGATCGGCGGTGAGTTTGATGCCGGGATATTTGTGCTCGTAGTCGGCCATGAGACGGTCGACGAGTTCGAGGTCGGGCGCGCTCAGGAACACCTCCACATCGGTGGAGCCTGGGGCGATTTCGGCGAGGGTTTCGGCAAGGATGCGCTCGACAGCAGGGCGGTCGGGCTTCATGCCTGCCAGAACGCGCTGAACAATTTCGATGGCGAGGTCCGGCAAAGTCTCGGAGACCTGCGCCGCAAGCGAGGCTTGTTGTTTTGAAAGAGAAATAAAAACGGCCTCCTGCAACTGCGCGAGTTCCGCGCGCTGTTCGAGAATTTGTTGGGCGAGGTGGTCGTTCGCGTCCTGGAATCCCTTCTGATAAGCAGCTTCGCAGGCGGCCTCGTGCTCGCTTAATGGAACTTGAACTTCGGGAATCGCCTCTGGTTCGGGCGGCAAGGCGTCCACGATCGCGATGACAATCGGCACCGCCGCTGAAAAATCGATCGACCTAGCCGCCAGACTCACTGGAGTCCTCCGGTGAAATATCAATCTCGCCCGATTCCGAGAGCTGCATGACTTGTGCAATGATGCGCTCCTGCGCAGACTCCACATCTTTGCTGCGCGTAGGGCCGAGGATTTCCATCTCTTCCTTGAGGGACTCGGCGGCGCGTTTCGACATCGCGCCGTAAACAGCCCGCCGGATGGTCTCCGGGGCGGACTTGAGGGTGATCGCCAGATCGGCCTGCTCCACATCGCGGAGGAGGCGTTGGATGTCGCGCTGGCTGAGGCGGACGAGGTCGGCGAAAGTGAAGAGCTTCTTGCGGATCGCCTCGCCGAGCTCGGCGTTGCGCTCCTCGATGCTGGAAAGGAGGTTTTTGCTGAGATCCTTCTCCAGCGAGTTGAGGAGTTGGGCGGCGGCCATAACACCGCCACGGCGGTGGAGGCTGTATTTTTGCGGGCCTGTGGAGAGGTGCTTACCGAGGCTTTTTAGCACTTTGCCGATCAACTCGCTCGAGATCGTGTCCATCGTGCCAAGGCGCTCCACGATTTCCTCGCGGGCCTGCGGGGAAAAAAGCGGGATGATTTGTGAAACCTGTTTCGCGTCGAGATACGACATGATGAATGCCACCGTCTGCGGTTGCTCGTTCTTGATGACATTGTAGATTTGACGCGTGTCCATCTTGCTCAACTCGCGCACGGCATCGATCGAGTTGCTGGCGGGGAGGGCCTTCAAAAGAATGTCCGAGGCATCCTGCGGTCCGCGGGCGGCTTCGAGCGCTTTTTGAACGAACGACATGCCGCCGAGTGCGGTGGAGAGTCCCTCGCCGATGAGGCCGCAGAATTCCTCCATGATTTTCTCCTGGAGTTTGAAATCGACCACCTCCATCTGGGCCATTTCGCGGGCGACAGCCTCGATCTCCGGATCGCGGAGTTGCTTCATCAACTCGGGGGCGAGTTCGGGTCCGACGATGATGAAAAACGCAGCAAGTTTCTGCGTTTTGCTCATTGTTTCGTAATTGTAGGCCATGGGTCAGCTGTCGCTCTTGGTCGTGAGCCACTCGCGCAGGGTGGCGCCGACATTTTCTGGTTTTTGGCGGATCAGGGAGTTCAGGAGTTCGGGCGAGACTTTCAAGCTCTTGGCGCTCGGCAGGAACGAGTTCAAATCTTCTTCGGAACCACTAGGCAGGGCGGC
The DNA here is from genome assembly GCA_963923595.1 of uncultured bacterium. Classification (GTDB taxonomy): domain Bacteria; phylum Verrucomicrobiota; class Verrucomicrobiia; order Chthoniobacterales; family Terrimicrobiaceae; genus UBA967. The sequence continues at coordinate 579 of CAWUMN010000111.1, read as the reverse complement.
TTTGGCGGGGTTGTCGGTCGTGTCATCCACAAGTTCGAAGGAAATTTCCTCGGGCTTCGCACGGCGGAGCATGATGAAGAAAATAGCAAAGACAATCGCGGCGATCACGAGTGCCGCGATCGGGCGGACGAGTTCCATGTAGCCACCGATTTGTTCGGTGACGGGTGCTTGCTTGGAGGTTGTGGATGGAAAATCGACCTCCTGGATCGACACATAATTCGATGCGTTCTCGCCTTTCGGAACAGTTATACCAAGAGCGTTGATTACCATACCGCGAAGGGCGTCGATTTGCTGGGGAGTCCGGGGAAGGGGCTCGCCGGCTTCGGCGGGTTTGGTGGCCAGGAAAACCGCCGCCGTGATGCGGGTAATCGCGCCGGGGTTTTTCACGATGCTCGTCATGGTTTTGTTGATCTCGTAGCTCTGCGTGCGCGACGAGCGGACGGTGTTGCTGGATTTGTTCGTCTGCTGTCCATCTTGCGCCTGGTCTTGGGGAACATTGGCCGCGACTCCGGCTCCCGGCGGCTCCTTTGCCCCTTTCTCGGAAGTGCTGGATGTGTCTTCAATGGTTGTCTCTTGGCG
>CAWUMN010000110.1:0-5071 GCA_963923595.1 uncultured bacterium | reverse complement strand
TTTTCAACTCGAAGTCGTCGAGTTTGCTGGGCGAGACGCCGGTGGGGATGATGGCGAAGTGGTCGGTGACCTTGGCGGAATTGAAGACGCGGCGGTTGAGGCCGATCCAGCCTTTCTCGAGCGCGTGGCGGGCGTGGGCGGCAAGGTCTTGGATTTCTAGGCCGGAGAGGATTTTTTTGACCTGGCCGAGGTTGTCATCGGGGAGGTAGCGCGAGTCGGTTCGAGGGTAGGTGAGGACCTTGTGCTTCTCGTAAAGGGCCTGGGCGATCTGGAGCGTGCGCTTGGCGCTGAGGCCGAAGCGGGAGTTCGCCTCGCGCTGGAGGGTGGTGAGGTCGTAAAGCTGGGGCGCGATCTGGGTGGTGGGTTTTTTCTCCTCGGAGATGACGCCCGGCTTGCCGGTGCATTTGGCGATGATCGCCTCGGCCTCGGCGCGGTCCCAGAGGCGTTCGGCCTTGGCGTCCTCGTCGCCGTCTTTTTTGAAGGATTCGCTGAACCAGCGTCCGCGGTAGGAACCGGCGGCGACGCCGAAATCGGCGAAAACCTCGAAGTAGGGCCGGGGCTTGAAGGCGCGAATTTTCTCTTCGCGCTCGGCAAGGATGGCGAGGGTGGGGGTCTGAACGCGCCCGACGGGGGTGAGCTGGAATCCGCCGCCTTTGGAGTTGAAGGCGGTCATGGCACGGGTGGCGTTGATGCCGACGAGCCAATCGCTTTCGCTGCGGCAGACGGCGGCGTTGGCGAGCGGAACCATCGAGGCGCCGGTGCGGAGGTGCGCAAAGCCGTCGCGGATGGCGTCGGGGGTCATGCTCTGGAGCCAGAGGCGTCGGGTGGGTTTTTTGGAGCCGGCGAGCTGGATGATGTAGTGGAAGATGAGTTCGCCCTCGCGGCCGGCGTCGCAGGCGTTGACGACTTCGGAGACATCCGGGCGCTTGAGGAGGCGCTTGAGGAGATTCAGGCGCGAGGAGGTTTTTTCTATCGCCTTGAGGTCGAAGTGGTCGGGAATGATCGGAAGGTTGGCGAAACTCCACTTGCCGCGCTTTTTATCCATCTCGTTCGGCAGGCAAAGTTCGACGAGGTGGCCGATGGCGGAGGTGATGATGTGCTCGTCGTTCTCGAAATAGTCGTCCTTGCTGGCGAACTTCCCGAGGGCTTTGGCAAGATCGCGGGCGACGGAGGGCTTTTCGGCTATGATCAGGGACTTGGACATGGTTCGAGACAGTTTTAAAAATCATCGGGGCACCGTGACCGGCCTCCCGATTTTCGGGCAAGGGGGGCGAAACTAGTGGCAAGCCCCGGGGTTGGCAACCCGGTTCTTGTGCCCGTCAATCTGCGAGCCAGGGGAGTTTCGGGGCCACCCACGCGAGCCAAGAGGAAAGCACGACCCACGAGAGGATGTTCATAAACACCCCCGCATGCGCCATTTCCCGCATCGTGATCCGTCCGCTCCCAAAAACGATCGCATTCGGCGGCGAGGAAATCGGGAGCATGAACCCGCACGAACTCCCAAGCGTGACGGCGGCGGCGAGTTGGACTGGCGGGAGGCCAAGCATCGCGGCGAGGGCGGCGACGATCGGCAGGAAAGTGACGGTCGTCGCGGAGTTGCTGGCGATCTCCGACAGGCAGATGATCGCGAGGATCAAAAGAAAAAGCATGACGGTCGCGGGTAGGCGGTCGGCGGCGGCCAGGGATTGCCCGATCCAGTCCGCGACCCCGTTTTTCTGGATTGCCGCTGCGAGGCTGAGGCCGCCGCCGATGAGAATGAGGATGTCCCAAGGGATTTTCTGACAATCCTTCCACGAGAGGATGCGATCCGGGCAGCCGCTACGGGCGGGGAGCATGAAGAGTGAGAGCCCACCGGCCATGGCGATCGTGGCGTCGTTCAACCACGGAAGCAAATCCTCCAAAAAACCACGCGCCACCCAAAAGCCCGCCGTCAGAGCAAACACGGCCGCGACGGTTTTCTCCCGTTGGCTCATCGCCCCCAAATCCTCCTCGGCGCGGCGGAGGATTTCGCGGCCGCCGGGCAAATCCTCGCGCGACAACCGAAGCGTGCCTCGTGTCAGGAGAAACCACGCTGCTCCGCCGAGCATCAGTGCGACCGGCATGGCCAGGATCATCCAGCCGAGGAAGCCGACTTCGATGCCGTGATTTTCACGCAGGAACCCGGCCAAAATCGCATTCGGGGGAGTTCCGACCAGGGTGGACATCCCGCCGAGCGTCGCGCCATAGGCCACCGAAAGCATCAGCGCCGGAGCGAAGGCGCGGTCGTCGTCGTGCTGGAACATCGCAAGGACCGACACCGCGATCGGCAGCATCATCACGGCCACAGCGGTGTTGCTGACCCACATCGACAGGAAAAACGAGGCCGCCAAAAAACCGCCCACAATCTCCCGTCGGCCGGTGCCGGCCACTCGAATGATCCGCAGCGCGATCCGGCGGTGCAGGTTCGAGCTTTCCATCGCCAGCGCGATGAAAATCCCGCCGAGGAACAAGTAGATCACGGAGTTTGAAAACGGCGCCGCGGCGGCCTCCACCGGAGCGATCCCGGCGGCGGGAAACAGCACCAGCGGCAAAAGCGCCGTCACGGGAAACGGGATGATTTCCGAAATCCAAAAAGACGCCATGAGCCCCCCGGCGCCCAGCGTGTGCCAGCCCGCCTGGGTGAGTCCCTCGGGCGCGGGCGTCGCGAGCGTAGCCAGAAACAATGCGACACCCGCCAAGGCGAGGGAACGCGAAACGAGGAGTGCCGAGTTCATGGTTGTGTTGCCGGTTTTTGCTTTCGGAACCATCCGACTCCGATCACACAATCCGAAACCATGTTTTTACCCCAGGAGACAATCCGCAAAAAACGAGACGGCCTTCCGATCATGCGCGAGGAATTGGGAGAATTCATCTGCGGCGTCGTGGACGGCTCGGTCGGCGAAGGCCAGATCGCCGCGTTCGCCATGGCCACGCTTCTCAAAGGCATGTCGATCGAGGAATGCGTCTCGCTCACCCTCGCCATGCGCGACTCGGGCGAGGTTTTGGACTGGCGCGACCTCCCCGGGCCGGTCGTCGACAAACACTCGACCGGCGGCGTGGGCGATCTCGTTTCGCTTGTGCTCGGACCGCTCGTCGCGGCCTGCGGTGGCTTTGTGCCGATGATCTCAGGACGCGGCCTAGGCCATACCGGCGGCACGCTCGACAAACTCGAATCGATCCCAGGCTACTGCGTGACACCGTCGCCCAAGGTTTTCCGGAAAATTGTGCGCGATTGTGGTGTCGCCATCATCGGCCAGACGGCCGCGCTCGCTCCGGCGGATAAAAAAATCTACGCCGTGCGCGACATCACCGCGACTGTCGAATCGATCGATCTCATCACCGCCTCGATCCTCTCCAAAAAACTCGCCGCCGGACTGCAGTTCCTCGTCATGGATGTGAAATTTGGCAACGGCGCGTTCATGCCCGATCCGGCCTCCGCCCAAATCCTCGCCAAGCGCCTCGTCGAAGTCGCCAACGGCGCCGGCATGCCGACCACCGCACTCCTCACCGACATGAATCAACCTCTCGCCTGCTCGGCTGGCAATGCGCTCGAAGTCCGCGAGGCGATTGAATTTCTCAAGAGCGGAAAAACCGACCCGCGCCTGCGCGAGGTCGTCTTTGCTATCTCCGCCCAAATGCTCGCTGTGAGCGGCCTCGCCTCCTCGCTAGCGGACGCCCAAGCCAAACTCGAAGCCGCTCTCGCCAGCGGACGCGGCGCCGAGGTTTTCGCCAAAATGGTCCACGGCCTCGGCGGTCCCTCCGATCTTCTCGAAAAACCCGACCGTCACCTCGCCAAAGCCCCTGTTCTCCTCGAGGTCAAATCCTCGGCTGGCGGATACGTTGCCCGAATGGACACCCGCGAACTCGGCCTCGCCGTCGTCGCGTTGGGCGGTGGACGCCGCCGCGTGGAGGACAAGATCGACCACTCGGTGGGGATCGTCTTCCAAGTCGCCCTCGGAGACAAAATCGAACCCGGCCAAACCCTTGCCGTCATCCACGCCGCAGATCCCGTCAGCGCCGACTCCGCTGCCAAATCCGTCGCTGACCACATCTGCCTTTCCCCCGAGGCGCCCCAAAAATCGCCCGTGATTTTGGAGACGATCAAATGACATTCGTTTGGTAAGACAACAACCCATGCCTGCCACCGCCAATCGACTTGCTGGTTTTTCCGAATCCGTCATCCGCGCGATGACGCGACTCGCGAACGCGCACGGGGCGATCAATCTTTCGCAGGGTTTTCCGGACACAAACCCGCCCGAGGAGGTTCTCCAAGCGCTGGAGCGGGCGACCCGCGGGCCGTTCCACCAATATGCCGTGACCTGGGGCGCGCCGCGTTTCCGCGAGGCATTGGCGAAAAAAATCACGAGGTTTTCTGGCTTGCCGATCGATCCAGAACGCAACCTCGTCGTCACTTGCGGCAGCACGGAGGCGATGATGGTGGCCATGATGACCGCCTGCAATCCGGGCGACCGCGTGATCGTCTTCTCGCCGTTCTATGAGAACTACGCCGCCGACGCGATCCTCTCCGGCGCGGAGCCGATTTTCGTTCCCTTGCGGCCGCCGGATTTTTCCTTCGATCCTGCCGACCTCGAGCTGGCCTTCTCCTCGGGTGCCAAGGCGCTGATCCTCTGCAATCCCTCGAACCCCACGGGGAAGGTTTTCACGCGCGAGGAATTGCTTTTCATCCTGGAACTCGCCGAGCGCCACGACGCGTTTGTCATCACGGATGAGCCCTACGAGCACATTGTCTTCGCGCCGCACGAGCACATTTCCTTCGCCACGCTGCCTGGCGCGTTCGAGCGCACGATCACCTGCAATTCGCTTTCGAAAACCTACTCGATGACCGGATGGCGGCTCGGTTATGTCCAAGCCCCCGAGCCAGTTATCCTGCAGGCTCGGAAGGTTCACGACTTCCTAACCGTCGGAGCCGCCGCGCCGCTGCAGGAAGCCGCCGTTGCCGCGCTCGAACTCCCCGAAACCTACTACTGCGAACTCACCGCCGAATACACAGCCCGGCGCGATGTTTTCCTCGGGGAACTGGCACGCACGGGCT